>NZ_JAMXBG010000038.1:0-7214 GCF_023913835.1 Pseudarthrobacter raffinosi
GGTCGCCGGCCCGGTTGGCCGAGGCGAGGGCTTTATCGAGCTCGGGCCTGCTGGCTTTGGCGCCGCTGGCGTGGTCGAGGTAGATGTTTGGCGGGTCGACGCCGGCGCGGGCGAGGGCGTCCGTTTGGTGGTCTGGGTTCTGGTCGGCGGTGGAGACTCTGGCATATCCGATCAACACGTGTCGAGAATACCGTTAAGGCAGGGTTTGCCGACGTTGATTTCCGGCGCGGGTTTCCGACATGGATTTCGCGGCGTGTCGCCGGTAGGTCGGGGTGTCGGTAGATGGTCCTTTCCCGACACCGGTCTAAGCGTGACTTTTCCGAGCATTGGTCCTCNGGTAATGTCCCCGAATTCCACTTTGACGGGGCAGCCAACTGCCTCTGAGTACTTGCGCTCCAGGCTGGCAACGTCCGATGTAGCCTTGACTGATTCATCCAGGGTAAGCCTCAGGTGTGACCCATCTGGCGATACCGCAGCGATGTTTACAGCCGGGTCTGTGGTCAGCAGTTCGCTCGCATACTCGCTAAGCCTTCCAGGCGAACAAGAGGTTGCCGCGACTGAAATCTGAACACCTGGGAACCGGTCCGGCAGGTCACGTAGCCTCGAGTCCACGGGGCCGTGCCAATGAACGACAATTCGGTTCCCCTCAAGAACTTCGACTGAGGCGAAGCGATCATCCCCTGCCAGCTCCCGGCTCAATTCGCTGGCCGCATGGGAGATGGCTCCGTCGGCTGGGGAGGCTTCGAGACTGACTGATGAGCTAGACGGCGGCGGCCCTGGCGTCGACTCTCGCGGGGACGGCTGGGAAGCACCACCTCCCGGGGCCGCAGGCCCCACTGCAGCACAGGACGTAGCGAAAAGACCGAGACTCATCAGAACAACGCTTAGGCGCCTCATCAACTTTGAACCTCTATTTGCCGCGGCCATGCCTCATACTATTGATCCGTCCGGGATAGGGCTACGCTGGCCGCTCTGACGCGTGCCGTAAGCCGAACGGTCTACGGGACGTTTCTGGTTACGTATTGGACAGGAGATTGCTTCTCGTCCGTTCCTCTTGCGGGACGGCGCGGGTCGTCGGTGTAGGGACCACACGGTCAGGCTGTCTGGTGGTCTCGCGCTGCTGCTTGGACGGCCTCGGCGTAGGCAGCGTCCAGTCGTTCACCGACGGACGGCCGCCCGGTGTCCGGTGCCGGGATGCCCAAGTGACGTTCACGTAGCTCGTTCATAAAGTCATCCCATAACGCGGGGCCTCCGTCGTGCAGAATCTGTGCGCGCACGCGCAGCGGTTCGGTCGTGGGGCGGTGACGCAGTCCCCACCAGCCGAGTTCGGCCAGTACGGGAACCAGCTGTATCGCGGCTTCGGTGAGGCTGTAGGCGGCACGGCGGCCGGCGCCGGGATCCTCCCGGGTGAGCAGGTCTGCGGCGACGAGGTCGTGGAGACGGCTGGCGAGGATGTTCGAGGCGATGCCCTCTTCTGATCCGCGCTGGAGAGTTCGGAAGTGGCGTCGGTCGCCGAACATGATGTCGCGCAGAACGATGAGGCTCCAACGGTCGCCGAGCACCTCGACGGCGGCGTTGATGGGGCAGCCCGACCGTGGCGTGATGGTCATCTTGGCCTCCTAAGGGCGACTGCTTGCAATCTACCATCACCTGTGCTCCGCTAGAGGTGCTTGCAAATGACCATCACCAGGAAGGACACCTTCATGATTCGCAGCGTGTACGCCACAACTACACCGTCACGGACCTGGATCGCGCCGAGGAGTGGTACACCCGGCCGAGGAGTGGTGCACCCGTCTGTTCGGTCGCGAGCCCGATGCCCGGCCAATGCCGGGCCCGATCGAGTGGCGCTTCGCGACACCTTCAGTGCAGGTGTGGTCCGAACCCGACCGCGCCGGGCAGTCGTCCGTCCTGCTCGAGGAGACGGAGCTCGACGCTGCCGCCACGCGTGCGGCTGAGGCTGGCATCGGCCACGACGGACCGCAACCCGGCGGCGGAGCGCGCATCCTGCCGCTGACCGATCCCGACGGCAACAGGGTGGTTCTCACCGGGGCCTGAGCGACAACGTCACAAGAGAACGACTCTACGAAGGCACCGTCAGACGTTCACGCCGAAAGGAGCAGCGCATGGATCTAGCCCACGACACCCTCCGCTTCACTCGCAAGGTCGAGGCACCAGTCGAGGCGGTATGGGTCGCCTATGCCAGTGTGGAGGACCGGTGTCGCTGGTCGGTCCCCGACGGTGAGCAGATCGTCTATGACACTGCCGACTTCACCGAAGGTGGTGAAGACAGCTACCGATGTGGCCCACCCGAAAACCTGTTGAACGTCGGAGCTCACCGCTATCACCTCATCGAGCCACCCCATCGCCTCGTCTACTGCGACTCGATCCAACGCAAAGGTCAGCTGATGGCCATCGCCGTCTTGACCTGGGTATTCGAGGAGAGCGGAGGGGGGACCCGGATCACCGTCATCGATCAGGTCACCTCGCTCGCCGGCCAAGGCATGATCGACGGGCACCGCAACGGCCACGCCAAGACTCTTGACCAGCTCGTGCAATGGCTCACCGGAGCAGCCGACGCGGACGCACGCAGCCTGGACGAACCAATACTTCACGCAGGAGACGAATCTCGATGAAGGCGCTGCTGTACTCACTCGACCTCACACCGGACATCGCCGCGGCATTAGCCGGCTTGGTCGGACGCAGGCCCGACGAAACCCGGGTGGCGGCCATCGAGAACGCCGCAGACGTGGTGACCGAAGGGCCGCCCGGTTGGGTCGAGGTGATCCGAAGGGGGCTCACCGACCTCGGCTATGACGTTCTACCCGTCGACCTCCGCAAGTACGAAACAGGTGCCACCACGGAGCTGGCCACACTGTTCGAGCACGTCGACGTCACCTGGGTCGGCGGCGGGAACGCCGCTTACCTGAGTTGGCTCGTTCAGCGTAGCGGTGCGCGCGAGCTCATCCGCGCACGAGTGTCCGCAGGGACTGTGTATGCCGGGTGGAGCGCCGGCGCTGTCCTTGCTGGCCCTTCGCTTCGCCACATCGGCAAGATCGAGGACGTCACAGTCGTTCCTGGCTACGTCCCCGAGGACGGGCTGGACCTATACGATCACGTAATCATTCCCCACACGGGCAACCCCGACTTCGACACAGCCAATAGGGCTTGGAGGAACGCGCTCGTCGCGGACGGGATTCCGACCCGACCACTTGGCGACCAACAAGCGATCCTCATCCAGGACAGCGACGTCCGCGTACTCGGCTGAACAAACATCAGCCAGAACAACAACCCTGAAGTCCAACCTGCCCGCCAGGGCAGACAGGCGTTCCGCAAAGGGATCCTTGAGCGGGCAGGGCCACCGCGTACCGCAGTCGTCCGTGGTGTTGGTGAACGGCTTGGTTCCTTATGATTTGGGCCGTGCACTTCTCGGCAGTAGGTCCAGGAGTTGTTGGGTGTGCCCGGGTAGCTCTACGGCTGCCAGTCCGGTGATGAGTTCCCTCAAGGGGACGGGCTGATCGACCAGGACTTCATTGTTGGACAGGAGCCTGCTGGGCACCATCGTGTCGAGTTCGGGCTCGCTCAGTGTGGGGCCGGTCAGTGTGCACAGTGCATCTGCTTGGGCTTGGATGCGGTCGCGAAGTCCGGTGGTGCCGCCGGCCAAGGTGATGACGCGCCCGATGGTCCATGTATCGAGAGCGATGCGGTTGTCGTACGTCGTGTTGATCCCCGCGGCCACAGCTGACATGGCCGCGATCGTGGTCGCGTTCACGAGCGTGACGTGGGCCAGGATCTGCTCGGCATTCCATCCTCCGTCCTGCGGTGTGCAGCGCGTTTCGCCTGCATCCGCCACGGTGGAGGTGGCGTCGAGCAGTGTTTGGTAGGCATTTCGAAGTTGGGTGGTGTCCATTGCGTCTCCGGCTTCCTGCGGTCGTGGTGCACGTCGGGATGACTGGCAGTGGTGGGTTTTCTACGTGTGCGCGGGTGCCATGCCCCAAGGCGCTTGTGGGAGTACCTCGCCAGTTTCTAGAAGGGATTTCAGGTTCGCCAGCACGGCCGGCCAGCCGTGGGAAATACCGTTCAGCATCTCCCGGTTAGGAAGATTCTCGTGGGTCACGGTGAGCCGGACGATGTCCTCGTGCGGCTCGACAAGGAAGGTCACAACGGATGGTTCTCGCAGGGATTCGTCGTCGGGAGCATCATCGAAGGTGATGACCAGGCGTGTGGGAGGTTCGACCGTAATCACGCGTCCGGCGACATCGACGATCCCGGATCCATCGATGCGTTGATGTTCCCAAGCCGAGCCTGGCTGCCAATCTGAAACGTTCGCGTGGGCCCAGTACTGTGCGGTCACGTCTGCATCCGTCAGGGCTTGCCATACCTGCTCAGCGCTTGCCCGGATATAGGTGACATAGAGATAGATCGGGACGGGGACAGGTTCGGTACTCATGGCGCTCTCCTCTGCTTGGTTCCTGATCGCATCAATCGTTCGCAATCGGGGCTTGTCGAATTCTGCGATCCACCGCTGCTCGATCTCTTGGATCGGCGTCGGGTTCAGGTAGTGGAGTCGTTCGCGTCCACGCCGCACGACAATCACCAGATTGGCTTCTTCCAGGATGTCCATGTGCTGGGTAGCTGACTGACGCTTCATGTCCAGGCGTTCGCACAGCTCGCGCAACGACTGACCGTTATGCTCGCGCAGACGGTCAAGCAGTAGCCGGCGGGTTGGGTCGGCCATCGCTTTGAAGACCGAGTTCATTTCTCTGTCCTCAGAACTCACAGGACCATTATGCAGGTACTTGCCTGCCTAACGTCAAGCGCCAGAGAAATCCGGACGCCCATGTTGGTCCTACCTCTGGTGCCCGCAAGCCGGTCCCTCACCGGGGCAAGGGAGACCCAAAATTTCCGGATCACGATTCGCCGGATTTCCGCGGCCGCCCGATTCCCGTAAGACCCGCCCGAGAAAATGCCCGGTGACGGGGGGATAAACGGTACGTTCAAGACCATGACCGGACTGCTGATCGGATATGCGCGCGTATCCACCAACGACCAAGACCTCACCGCCCAGAAGAATGCCCTGGCCGCTCTGGGGGTGTCGCCGGACAAGACCTTCACCGACCAGGGCCTTACCGGCGCCAACCGGGCACGGCCCGGGCTCAGGGAAGCGCTGGCCGCCTGCCGGGACGGGGACACCCTGGTCGTGACCAAACTCGACCGTCTGGCCAGGTCGCTCCGCGATGCGAAGGACATTGTTGACGAACTCACGCGCCGCGAAGTCAAGCTAAGCATCGGAGGCTCCGTCCACGACCCGACCGATCCAGTAGGCCGGCTCCTCTTTAACGTCCTGGCCATGGTCGCGGAGTTTGAAGCCGACCTGATCCGCGCACGGACCCGGGAGGGCATGGCGGTCGCCAAGGCGAAGGGCCGCCTGCGGGGGAAACAGCCGAAGCTTTCCAAAAAACAGGAAGCCCACCTGGTATCCGTTCACCGGGCAGGGACGCACACGACGGTGGAACTTGCTGAACTCTTCGCGGTAGCGCGTTCAACCGTCTACCGCGCCATCAAACGCGCAGGCGACGCCGCATGACCGCTTAGCGTGAATTTCCGTACCGATCCTCCTCGGACCCCGGTGCTGCTGGGCCTTGCGCGTGACCGGCTGGCCGCGCGGCATCCGACGCTGCAAATCCTCACCAGCTGGCAGCCGGGCGAGCCGGCACCGATGCTGAGCCTGTTGTCCGTTGGCGCCGAGATTGTGGTTCTCGGTTCGGACCGTTCCGCAGACGGGCGAGGGGAGGGTTTCGGGTCGGTAAGCTTTCAGGCAGTAGTCCTCTGCCGGAGTCCCGTCGCAGTCATTCCCGCGCCAGCGGCGACGAACCATATCGGAGTGGTGGTCGGCGTCGACGGATCGGCTGACTCCGAAATTGCCCTTAAGATGGCGGCGGAGGAGGCGAGCCGGACCGGAGAGGGACTGACAGTGCTGCATGCGGTGTCGAAAACGCTGCCTCCAGCCAACGCAGGAGGCAGGACGGGAATAGGTCACAGCCGTGAGCCTGATCCCCGGGCACTTATCTCAGAAGCAGCCGGCTATCTCAGAAGCAGCCGGCCGCATCCGGGAGCTCTTTCCGGGACTCCGTGTCCGCGAAGCGCTGGAATCGGATGACTCGCCTGCCGATGTGCTCATGCGAGACGCAGCACAGGCCAGCTTATTGGTTGTTGCTGGCACTGGGGGAGGACCCGGCAGCCCGATGGACAGCAAGTGCCTACGCCATTGTGGTTGCCATCATCCGGTCCGGCTCCATGGTCAAGGCGCTACGCAGCGGCCGTTGGGGGATTGATCTCCTGGCGGTAACTGCCATTGCCGCGACCGTGGCTGTAGGGGAGTACGTGGCAGCCCTGATCATCGTACTCATGCTCGCTGGAGGCGAAGCCCTGGAAGAGATCGCCCAAGGCCGGGCCACCCGGGAACTCAAGTCCCTGCTCGAGCGCGTGCCGCACACAGCCCACTGCGAACTGCGGGGCCTGCCGCCGGAAGACATCCCCGCCGAAGCAGTTCGCCCCGGCAATATCCTCCTGATCCAACCGTCGGCCCGCTATACGGCGTCGAAATTCGACGTCACCGGGCTGACCAAGAGCGCAGCACTGGACCTCGCCCGCTACGGCATCCGCGTCAACTCGGTGCACCCTGGCGCCGTCCTGACCCCCCATGACCGAGGGTCTCGAACTCACTACCTCGCACGTTGCCCTTAATCGGGTAGGCCGACCGGAGGAAATCGCAGAGTTGGTGCTCCATCTGTCGGGCGCGGAATCCAGCTTCGTCACCGGCGCCCAATTCGTCATTGACGGTGGAGAAACTGCCGGGCTTGCGCACAATCCAGTCACCGGAGCATAGGATCGCTCTGGGCTTGGACGACGGTACGGTGTCCACGCTGCGCGCGGCAGATCCGCCGGTTGTGGCAATGATGAGGTCAAACAGACCCTTCCGGTGAAGGCTGCGCTGTCGACGGCGGTCAGGTCGCCGCAGTGCCCTTACCAGGACCTTGGCTGCCAGGACCGTTCGCCTCCCAGTTTCAACGTTCGCCATCACGGCTTCCTGCCCCTTTCTATTAGGCAGGAAGGCCGTCCCGAGTGTTCAGGAGGTCATGGCATGGAAAGTGATGAACGTCCGGCAACAGTTTTATCCGATGAACAAGCATGGAACGTGCTGGGACGATGTCAGC
>NZ_JAMXBG010000013.1:0-118675 GCF_023913835.1 Pseudarthrobacter raffinosi
ACGGACTGAAAGAACCATAGTGACTACGGCGTCGACAACAGGCGACCACAGGCACATTTTCAGCCCGGAACGGGCGCCCCGCAAGGGGCATACAGGCTTAATGCGGCTTTAACGCCGACGCTCTCTCACTTTCTTGACGAAAGTGAGAGAGCGTCGGTCATTTAAGCGCATTAAGTGAGAGAGCGTTTGGTCTTTTTTTGGGGAGGTTAGGCGATGACGCCGTCCACCAGCGCCTTGGCTTCCGCCTGGACCTGCTTGAGGTGCTCCTCGCCCTTGAAGGACTCGGCGTAGATCTTGTAGACGTCCTCGGTCCCGGACGGGCGCGCAGCGAACCAGGCGTTCTCCGTGACCACCTTGAGCCCTCCGATGGACGCGCCGTTGCCGGGCGCCTCGGTCAGCTTGGCGGTGATGGTTTCGCCGGCCAGTTCAGTTGCAGTGACGTCCGACGGCGAGAGCTTGCCGAGTGCCGCCTTCTGCTCCCGCGTGGCTGCTGCATCAATGCGCGCGTAGACGGGGGCGCCGAACTGGTCGGTCAGGCCCTTGTACAGCTGCGATGGCGACTTGCCGGTGACCGCGGTGATCTCCGAGGCCAGCAGCGCCAGCAGGATGCCGTCCTTGTCGGTGGTCCAGACGCTGCCGTCCAGCTTGTTAAAGGAAGCGCCGGCAGACTCTTCGCCGCCGAACGCGCCTTCGCCGGACAGCAGTCCCGGCACAAACCACTTGAAGCCCACGGGGACCTCAACGAGTTTGCGGCCCAGGCTTTCCGCCACACGGTCGATGATCGAGGACGAAACCAGGGTCTTGCCCACCACCGAGTTGGGGTTCCAGCCGCTGCGGTTGCGGTAGAGGTAATCGATGGCGACGGCGAGGTAGTGGTTCGGATTCATCAGGCCACCCACCCCGTCGACAAGAGGTGTGACAATGCCGTGGCGGTCGGCGTCGGCGTCGTTGCCGGTGGCGACGTCGAACGCGGCTGAACTGCCGCCGTCGGACATCCTGTTGATCAGGGAAGCCATAGCGAACGGCGAGGAGCAGTCCATCCGGATCTTCTCGTCCCAGTCCAAGGTCATGAACGCCCACTGGGGATCCACGGTGGGGTTCACCACGGTCAGGTCCAGGTGGTGGCGCTCGCCGATCTCGCCCCAGTAATCCACTGCAGCCCCGCCCATGGGGTCGGCGCCGATGCGGACACCGGCCTCGCGGATGGCGTCCAGGTTCAACACGGACGGGAGGTCGTCAACGTAGCTGCTGAGGAAGTCGAACTTGCCGGTGCTGTCCGCGGCGAGGGCGTCGGAGACGGGGATGCGCTTCACGCCCCGCAGGTCGTTTTCGAGGAGTTCGTTGGCACGGTTGGCGATCCAGCCCGTGGCGTCGGAATCGGCCGGGCCGCCGTGCGGAGGGTTGTACTTGAAGCCGCCGTCTCCGGGCGGGTTGTGGCTGGGCGTGACCACAATGCCGTCCGCTTCCGGAGTGCCGGGCTGGCGGTTGTTGTTGTATGTGAGGATGGCGTGGCTCAGTGCCGGTGTGGGGGTGTAGCCGTGCCGCGCGTCGATCAGCACGTGCACGCCGTTGGCCGCGAGAACCTCCAGGGCGGAGTTCTGCGCCGGCTCGCTGAGGGCGTGGGTGTCCTTCGCCAGGAAAAGCGGGCCGGTGATGCCCTGCCCGGCGCGGTATTCCACGATTGCCTGCGTGATCGCGACGATATGTTTTTCGTTGAACGACGCCTTGAGGCTCGAGCCGCGGTGCCCGGAAGTGCCGAACGCCACGCGCTGGCCGGGATCACCCAGATCCGGCGTGATGTCGTAATACGCGTCGAGGAGCGCAGTGATGTCAACAAGGTCCTGGGGTTGGGCAACTGTGCCCGCGCGGCTAGCCATGGCACCAGCATGCCAGACGTGGGCTGGAGTCAAAACGCGCAGTCCATAATCCGGTCCCTATGACGCGGAAAAGTCCCCGCCGGACGCTTGGCAGCAAGTAGTTAAAGCGAGTACTGGGCCCAAAAGTACCTATATACCGGCTCCCCGCGGCGCTGCTACGTTCGGAAAAACTCAGGAAGGAATGCCCGACGGCGGGGAGCGCCGCCGTCGGGCTCTGCAGTAAGTGTCTGGCACTGCAGTAAGTCGCACACTGCAGCGAGTTGGCAAGCGGGAGCCAGGGGGTAGGTCATGGGGGCAGGAGAAGGCGCGGCCGAGCAGTCGAGGCTTGCTGCAGAACGGGTGCAGCGGCTGAAACGCCAACTCGATCAGGCCGAACGGGCCACGAAGTCGCGGGACGCCGGTGCTGTGGGCGAACGGCTCGTGGCGGACAGGTTGAGCCTGCTCATTCCGCACGGCTGGTACCTGCTGAACGACGTCCACTGGCCCGGGCGGCCCAAAGCCATCCTTGACCATGTGCTGGTTGGTCCCGGCGGGGTGGTGGTGGTCGATGCCAAGAACTGGACCGGCGAGGTCAGTGTCGCCGCCGGTGTCCTGTGGCAGGGCCGATTTGCCAGGACGCAGTCGGTTGACGGGGCATTGGCGCAGTGCGCCGCCGTCGCGTCCGTGCTGGCGCCGCCCTACCGGCGGTTCGTCCGCCCGTTGATCTGCCTCACCGGGCAGCCGGACCTTTTCGGCATCACCAATTCAGACGTCGCCGTGGCAGGGGCAGACCGCGTTGTTGCTGCCGTGCTGGCGCTGCCCCCGGTGCTGGACCAGCAGACGGTGGTGGGCCTGTATGCGCACCTCGGCGAGCAGCTCACGCAGGAATCTGCGGCGGAAAGTTCTGCGGTGAAGCCGCTGACCGTGAAGCCGCTGACAGTTAAGTCACCGACCGTAGAGCCGGCTAAGTCACCGACCGTAGAGCCGAAGGGTGGAGGGCCGCCGGTGGCTGGGCCGCCGCGGTCCGGGCAGACAGGGGGCCGGAGCGGGCCCCGGCACCCCGCCTATGGCACCCGCCGTGGGGCGCGTAGTGGGGCCGGCAGCGGCGGCTCGGGACGCGCCAGGAAGTCGAAGGCGCAGCACGACGCGGCCAATGGAATGACCCGGTTGATGTTCCTGGCTGCCTTTGTGGTTTTTGCTGTCTACGTGCTGCCGTATTGGGGGCGGTAGCACTGGATGAGGGCGGCTGTAGGCCCGTGATGCAGGCGGCGGTAGGCTGGGAAGCGGAGACTTCGAATGGGGAAAATCATGACTGACCAGCCAACTCCGCGCCCTGATTCGCAAGGGTCCGGTGCGGGACCCGGCGATTCGCCGGCAGGCTACGAGCCGCCGCAGTTTGTGCCGCCGCAGGGCCCAAGCATTCCGGCGCCGCCGCCGTATGACCAGAACCCGTACGGCCAGAATCAGTTTGGCCAGGACCAGTACAGCCAGTCAGGCCAGTACAACCAACCCGGTGCCTACAGCCAGCCTGGCGATCCGTACGGCGCGACGTATGGCCAGCCCGCAAGCCCTTACGGCCAGGGTGCCAGCCCTTATGGCCAGCCCGCAAGCCCTTACGGCCAGCCGGCGTACGGGCAGCCCGCCTACTACGGCATGCCCGCCCAGCAGCCAAAGGGCCTGAGCATCGCCAGCATGGTCCTCGGGATTTCCTCGGTCATCCTTGGCTGGTTCATGATTCCGCAGATCGCCGCAATCATCACCGGCCATCTGGCCCTCCGCCGGGAACCCTCTGGCAAGGGCATGTCCATCACCGGGCTGGTCCTGGGCTACCTTTGCCTGCTGGGTTACGGGGCGTTCTGGTTGTTCGTCATCATCGGACTGGCCATGTACCGCTCGTCCGGGTACTCATACTGAGCCAGCCTGGGGAGGTAACGCACCCGGCCGGCCGCCGGCGTCCTGACGGATCAGCGGAGCAGCTCCACGTCCGAGACCAGCTCAATGTGGGCCAACATGGCTGCGGCTGCACCAGTGGGGTCCTGCGCGCGGATGGCGTCTGCAATGGTCCGGTGCGAGGCCAGCGACTGTTCGGGCCGCCCCGGCTGTCCCAACGACTCTATCCGCGTTTCCAGGATCATTTCGGCGATGACCGCCATCAGCTGGGCCAGTACCGCTGAGTGGGCGGCGCCGGTGACCGCCTGATGGAACAGCTCGTCGCCGTGCGCGCCGCGCTCGCCCCCTCCGATTTCGGCGGCCATGACCTCCAAGGCCGCGTCGATGGCCGCCAGGTCCTCCTCCGTGCGCCGTTCCGCGGCCAGTGCGGCCAGTTTCACCTCAAGGGTGCTGCGCGCCTCCACGATTTCCGGCAGCCGGCTCTGGTGTTCACGCAGGCCCTTGATCACTGATGCCACGCTGGACCGCCGGGCCAGGACGGCGCCGGTACCGTGCTGCACATCGATCACTCCCAGCACTTCGAGCGCCACCAGCGCCTGGGCCAGCGTCGCCCGCGAAACCCCCAGCCGATCGGCCAGGTCGCGTTCGGCCGGCAGCAGATCGCCCGGCACCAGCTGGGCGGACTCGATATAGGCCAGGATCTGCTCCACCAGCTGCTCGTACAGCCGTGGCCGCGATACGCGCTCCAGGCCAAGCCGTGCCGTCTTCTCCACATGGGCCTCACTATGTCGTCGGTTTCCCCAAGAATACACGGCAGGCGTATTGACAGATAGACCTAGTGTCTAGGAGGCTAGTCCAGTGAGTCAGTTACTCACGTCACATTTTTCCTTCCTAGGAGGACCAACGATGTCCGCTCCTGTCTTATCGATCATCATCCTGGCCGCAATGTTCCTGCTCGCCACCGTCCTGCCCCTGAACATGGGTGCCCTTGCGTTTGTCGGTTCCTTCCTGCTGGGCAGCGTGGTGTTGGGCATGTCCACTAACGAGATCCTGGCTAACTTTCCCGGCGGCCTGTTCCTGACCATCGTCGGGGTCACCTACCTTTTCGCCATTGCGCAGAACAACGGCACCATCGACCTCCTGGTCCGCGGGGCCGTCAGGATGGTGGGCAACCGGGTGGCCCTGATTCCGTGGGTTATGTTTGCCGTCACCGCGCTCATTACGTCCGTTGGCGCACTGTCTCCCGCCGCCGTCGCCATCATTGCCCCGATTGCCCTCAGCTTCGCCGGTAAGTACAAGATCAGCCCGCTGCTGATGGGCATGATGGTTATCCACGGCGCCCAGGCCGGCGGATTCTCCCCGATTGCCGTCTACGGCGTCACAGTCAACGGCATCCTCGCCAAGACAAACCTGGATTTCAGCCCCACCGCGCTCTTCCTGAGCAGCCTGGTGTTCAACCTCGTCATCGCACTCGTGCTGTTCATTGTCCTGGGCGGCCGGGCCCTCCTGTCCTCCCGGGTGAGCCATTTCGTAGAGCAGGCTGCCGAAGCCCGCATGGCCGTGAGTGTCGGCGCCAAGGCAGGATCAGATGTTCCGTTCAAGGGCTTCGGCTCCGGCATGTACGGCCCCCGCGACCATGCAGGCGACGGCGTCGCAGCCACCAAGGAGCGGTCGGAGCGGATCCCCCAGCTGGTGACCATCGCCGGCCTGATCGCACTGGCCGTCATTGCCCTGGGCTTCAAAGTCGACGTCGGCTTTGTATCCATCACCATCGCCATCGTGCTGGCACTGGTCTCGCCGAAGGCCCAGAAGGGCGCGATCAACAAGATCAGCTGGTCAACGGTGCTCCTGATCTGCGGCATGCTCACGTTTGTCGGAGTCCTGGAGGAGGCCGGAACCATCCAGTTTGTTTCCAACGGCGTGGCCGCCATGGGCATGCCGCTGCTGGCGGCCCTCCTCATCTGCTACATCGGCGCCGTTGTGTCCGCGTTCGCATCCTCCACGGCCATCCTCGCCGCCCTCATCCCGCTGGCCGTGCCGTTCCTCTCCACCGGTGAGATCGGCGCCGTCGGCGTGATCTGTGCGCTCGCGGTCGCCGCCACCATCGTGGACGTTTCCCCGTTCTCCACCAACGGGGCACTGGTCCTGGCCAATGCCCCGGAAGGCGTGGACAAGGACAGCTTCTACAAGCAGATCCTCGGCTACAGCGGGATCGTCATCGTGGCCGGACCGCTCCTCGCGTGGCTGGCCCTGGTGGTTCCGGGCTGGCTCTAAGTGCCCGCCCCGATCCCGCCCAGCACGGGCCGCTTTGCCGGCAATTGTGCACCAACCTCACCCCGAAGGAATCCAGCAATGAGCAGAACAGACGAAGACCACAGGAGCGGCCCACTGTCAGGGCACCTCGTGGTGGACCTGAGCCGGGCGCTCGCAGGACCGCACGCCGGCATGATGCTGGCCGATCTCGGTGCCCGCGTCATCAAGGTGGAGAACCCCGGATCCGGTGACGACACCCGCGGCTGGGGCCCGCCGTTCGTCGGGCCCGAGGACGATCTGCAGTCCACCTATTTCATGTCCTGCAACCGGAACAAGGAGTCCATCAGCCTGGACCTGAAAGGCACTGACGGGCAGGAGGTGCTGCGCGGGCTGCTGGAACGTGCCGACGTCGTCATTGAAAACTTCCGCCCCGGCGTGATGGACCGGCTCGGTTTCTCCACCGCCGCGATGCATGACCTCAATCCGCGGCTGGTGATCCTCTCCATCACCGGGTTCGGGCACGACGGCCCGGAGTCCCAGCGCAGCGGCTATGACCAGATCCTTCAGGGCGAGGCCGGGCTGATGTCGCTCACCGGCTCCGGGCCGGAGGACCCCCAGCGCGTGGGTGTGCCCATCGCCGACCTCCTGTCCGGAATGAACGGGGCCTTCGGCGTCCTCGCAGCGCTGGTGGAGCGGGACAGGACCGACGCCGGGCAGATCGTCCGCACCTCACTGCTGGCGTCGCTCATCGGCGTCCACGCCTTCCAGGGGACACGCACCACCGTCGCCGGCGAAGTACCCCAGGCCCAGGGCAACCACCACCCGTCCATCGCCCCCTACGGCCTGTTCGCGTGCCGTAACGGGTCCGTCCAGATCAGCGTCGGCAGCGAAAAGCTGTGGTCCTCGTTCGCCGCGGCCTTTGGCCTCGATCCGGCAGCGACGGGCTTCGCCAGTAACGCGGAGAGGGTGCGAAACCGCACGGCGGTGATTGCCGCCGTCGAACGCGTTTTTGCCGCGTATGGTGCCGCCGAGCTGCTCGAAAAACTGAACGACGCCGGGATCCCGGCCGGGAAGGTGCGCTCGCTGGACGAGGTGTACGCCTGGGAGCAGGTGGCATCGCAGGGGCTGGTGGTTGATGTGGAGCATCCGGTGCTTGGGAAGGTCAGCCTGCCCGGGCCCCCGCTGAGGTTTTTCTCACGCGGCGACGCAGCAGAGACCACCCCGACCGAACACGATGCGCCGCCCCTTCTGAACGGGGACGGACAGAAAATCCGCGAGTGGCTGGGCATGTCTGCGGCCGTTGCGGGGGTGAACTAAGGTGCTGACGACGGAAAAGGTCAGGCACCTGGACGCGGCCGGGCTGCTGGCGGCCGTTGTTGATCCGGGCACGTTCGTCTCCTGGGACATGCCTGTCCGGCAGCCGGACGCGAACGTGGACTACGCCCGCGACCTCGCAAAGGCGCGGGAACGGAGCGGAACGGACGAATCAGTCATCACCGGATCCGGCCGGATCCGGGGACACCGGGTGGCGGTCATCGTCAGCGAATTCTCCTTCCTGGCCGGATCGATCGGCCATGCGGCAGCCCAGCGGATCGTCGCCGCCGTGGAGCGGGCTACCGCCGAAGGGCTCCCCTTGCTGGCAGGCCCCGCTTCAGGCGGAACGCGTATGCAGGAGGGGACCCTGGCGTTCCTGTCCATGGTAAAGATCACCGGGGCCGTGCGTGCCCACCGCCAGGCCGGGCTGCCGTATCTGGTCTACCTGCGGCATCCCACCACCGGGGGAGTGATGGCCTCCTGGGGCTCGCTGGGCCACATCAACGTGGCCGAACCGGGGGCGCTGCTGGGCTTCCTGGGCCCGCGCGTCTACGAAGCCCTGCACGGGGAGGCCTTTCCGGACGGTGTGCAGGTGGCGGAGAATCTGTTCAGCAAGGGCCTGATCGACGCCGTCGTGGAACCGTCAGAGCTTGCGGAGATTATCGGGCGGGCACTGGACATCCTCGCGGCGAAGCCCACGACGAGTCCCACTGCGAGTCCCACTGCCGGGCCCGTTCACCGACCGGCAACCCTCGCCGTGCGGCCGGCGGCCGTGGACGCGTGGACGTCCATCGGCATTTCCAGGCAGCCGCGCCGCCCGGACCTGCGCCAGCTCCTCCGGTACGGCGCCGATGACGCCCTTCCCCTGAACGGAACAGGCCAGGGCGAAAAGGACCCTGGCCTCCTGCTGGCCCTGGCCCGGTTCGGCGGACAGTCCTGCATCGTCCTGGGCCATGCCCGCCCCCTGCGCAAGGACGCAGCCGGAATGGGTCCCGGTTCCCTGCGGGAGGCGCGGCGGGGGATGAAGCTTGCCGAGGAACTCCGTCTGCCGTTGCTGACCGTCATCGACACCGCAGGTGCGGCCTTGTCGCAGGAAGCGGAAGAAGGCGGTCTGGCCGGCGAGATCGCACGGTCCCTCCACGAACTGATCGGGCTGGAGTCGCCGTCGGTCTCGGTGCTGCTGGGGCAGGGCGCCGGCGGCGGCGCGCTGGCGCTGCTCCCGGCGGACCGGACCATCGCCGCCCAGCACAGCTGGCTGTCGCCGCTGCCGCCCGAGGGGGCCAGCGCGATTGTGCACCGCACCACGGATTTTGCGCCGCAGATGGCCGACGCCCAAGGCGTCAATGTAGGCGCGCTCTACGCCAACGGCCTGGTGGACCACATCGTGGATGAACGGGACGACGCGTCACTGGAGCCCAGGGAGTTCTGCGCCCGGATGGCCCGGGCCATCGAATACGAGCTGGGGACCCTGGCTGGTGTTCCGGTTTCTGAACTGTTGGCGGCACGGTCCAGGAAGTTCCGGGAGCTCGGCGGGTAGGCGCCCACGTCCGGGCAGCGGAAAGGCCCCCGTCAGGGGGCCTTTCTTCAGGTGGGCCTGACTCGCAAAATCAGACTTTCTCGCGCGTGCGCTCAGGGGCCGGTTCCTGGGCTTCATGGGTCCGCCGGCGACGCGGGAAGGCCCAGAAGGTGAAGTCCTGGGCCGTGTAATGCGGCTCCGGCCGGTCCGGCGGTGTTTCCTGGTGCGCTTCGGGTTTCCGGTCGGCTTCTCTCTTGTTACGCCACCCGAAATCCTCCATCGATGAATAGCACATCACAGACCTCCTCATAGTGACTGCCCCTTAATCGTCCTCCGGATCGGCCCCGGAGTCGACACCCGGAGCCGTTCAAACTGGCATCAGAAGCCGAGCTGGGCCGCCACCTGGAGCAGGAGCAGTTCCGATCCCGCCGGTCCTACAAGCTGGATCCCCATCGGCAGGCCATGCGCTGGTTGCCCGCCGGTCCAGTGCACGGGAATGGTGATGGCAGGCAGGCCGCAGACATTCACCATGGAGGACCACGGGGCGAATTCGCACTGCCGGCGGTAGTCGCCGTCGGCGTCCCCGGGCCATTCTGCTGCCGGCCACGGTTCGTCGCCGTGCGTGGCGCCGGTAAACCAGCCCACGGGGCGCGGCGTCTGCGCCAGGGCCGGCATCAGCATCAGGTCCCAGCCGCCGTACTGCGTGATCGTGTCGCGTTCGAATTGCCGCAGGAACGCCAGCGATTCATTGAGTTTTGCGGCGCTGCGCTGCTGGGCCCGGCGCCTGAACGTACGGGTCAGCGGGGCCAGAAGCGCTTCGCGGTGCGGACTGATCCGGGCGGTTCCGACGGCGGCGGTCCACGCGGTGGTGAAGGCGTCCGGGTAGCGGTTGTCGTAGCGGATGGCGGCTTCGCTGACGGCGTGCCCGGCATGCTCCAGCATTTCGGTGCCCGCCTGCAGCGCGGCCAGGGCTTCGGGTTCGGGCGTGAACGGAAAGGTGGCAAACCAGGGGCTTTCCAGGGTCAGGCCTATGCGCAGCGGGCGGGGTTCGTGCGCCACGGCGTCGAGATAACTGCTGTCAGGGGACGGCGCCAGAGCATCCATCAGCAGGGCCGAGTCGGCTGCGCTGCGGGCCAGGGGCCCCGCTACGACCAGGCGGGCGGGGTCGCCTGAACTCTCGCCCGACGGCACCACGCCGCGGCCGGGTTTGAGTCCCACGAGGCCGCAGGCGGCGGCCGGGATGCGGACGGAACCGCCGCCGTCGGTCCCTGGCGCGAACGGAAGCAGGCCCGCGGCCACCGCGGCAGCGCTGCCCCCGGAGGAGCCGCCGGAACTCCGGCTCGGGGCATGGGGATTGCGCGACGGCGGTGCGATGCGGTTTTCGCTGTACGCCGTCAGTCCAAACTCCGGAACCTGCGTCTTGCCCAGTGAGACCACGCCAGCGGCCTTGAGGACTTTGGCGAGTGCGCCATCGGCGGGCGCCGGTTTGTGGTCAAGTGCAGCGCTTCCATGGGTGGTCACCACGCCGGCGACGTCGGTCAGGTCCTTGAATGCCACCGGCATGCCGTGCAGAAGTGGCAGGGCGCCCGCGCTGCCTCCGGAGTCCCGCGCAGAGTCGTGCCCGGAGTCTTTTCGGAACTGGACGAACCGGGCATCGGCGGCGGCTGCGTCGGTCATCGCCTGATCCGCCGTGACCGTGACAAAGGCGCCCAGCAACGGGTTCTGCTCTGCGATCCGGGCCAGGAAATGGGCTGTGGCTTCCCGCGCTGAAAGCTCTCCCGCGCGGAGCGCATCCCGGAGCCGAACAGCCGGCAGTTTGTGGATGTCAGCCAAGGAAGCGAGGCTCCAGGCGCCTCTCGGAAGCGGTGGTTCCATCCGCTCCACCGGCTTCCGCGGTGACGATGTAAGCGCCCTTGCCCCGTACCTCGGCAACCGCTTCCACAAGTTCCGTGCCGTGGTAGACCAGCCCCACGCCGTCGTCCGTGCAGTGCGTTTCACCCAGCATTCCGTCAGCCACGAGCCGGTGCACCAGCGGGCGCCGCCTTTCCTCTGAGTCGTAATGGACGCCATTGGCGTACGGGAGGAAGGCCAAGCCATTGGGCACTGCACGCAGCTCCGGCCCAAACGAATCAGTGGTGCCGCCCTGGTACCAGCAGATTGATCCGGCCGAAACCCCCGCCAGCACAACTCCGTGCTGCCACACGCGGTGGAGGATGCCGTCCAGCCCGTGGGCACGCCAGACGGCAAGCAGGTTCACCACGGAGCCGCCGTTCACCCACACCACGTCCTGCTCCAGCAGATGCGCCTCCGGGTCTGCGTGGTTTGGCATGGTGAAGAGGTTGAGGTGGCTGAAGTCGAAGCCCGCCAGCCGCGCGGCCTCATCCATTTCCGCATTGAACCCGCGCTGATCCCCGGCGGCCGTACCCACGTGGGTGACCCGCGGCGGGCGTCCGCTGGCTCCGGAAAGCTCCACGGCGTAGTGCAGCAGGCGGTCAAACTCCAAGCGTGTTCGAGCACCTTGCCTGTAGCCTCCAGACGTGGCCAAAATGGTGGGCTGCTCAGCGGGCAAGGATCCTCCTACGGGTCTTCAACAGCGTAACTTGTCCCTGGTTTCGGGAGCGGGACGATCGGCTGGCGCTAGGCTGGAAGGAGACCCGTGATTCTCCGAAAGAGGACTCCCATGAGCGATTTTGATACCGTGCCCGTCAACGACGTCCCAGCCGACGCCGTGATCCTGGATGTCCGCGAAGACTACGAATGGGTAGCCGGACACGCTGAGGACGCTGTGCACATTCCCCTGGACCAGCTTCCGGCGCGGCTTGACGAACTGGACCCGGACCAGGACGTCTATGTCATCTGCCGCACTGGCGGACGGTCCTTCCGCGCCGCGCAATGGCTCACCGGACAGGGCTATACAGCCATCAACGTGGCCGGCGGAATGGACCAGTGGCTCGAGTCCGGCAAGCCACTCGTGTCCGACAACGGCCTCAAGCCGCTCATTCTTTAGTTCAGCCCGAACCTGCGTCCCGTCACCACAGAGGAATCCATGCCCGCGACACCTGTTACGTACACTTTCCTCGGGCCTCAGGGCACCTTTACCGAGGCGGCATTGATGCAGGTTCCGGATGCCGGAGAGGCCTATCGCATCCCGGCCTCCAACGTCAACGCTGCGCTGGACATGGTCCGCGATGGCTCTGCGGACGCAGCGATGGTCCCCATTGAGAACTCGGTGGAAGGCGGGGTCACGGCCACCCTGGACGCCATCGCCGGCGGGCAGGAACTCCGCATCATCCGCGAAGTCCTGGTCCCCATCAGCTTTGTCCTGGTGGCCCGACCCGGAGTGGGCATTGATGATATCCGCCGCATTTCCACTCACGGCCATGCCTGGGCACAGTGCCGTCTCTGGGTGGATGCGAATATTCCAGGTGCAGAATATGTTGCCGGTTCCTCCACCGCGGCGGCCGCCATGGGGCTCCTGGGCGGCGACGCCCACTACGACGCCGCGATCTGTGCGCCCATTGTGGCCCAGGAGCAGCCGGGGCTGACCGTCCTGGCGGAAAACATCGGCGACAACCCGGGTGCGGTGACGCGGTTCATCCTGGTGAGCAGGCCGGGCGCATTACCTGAACGGACCGGTGCGGATAAGACCACCGTCGTAGTCCCGCTTCCGGAAGACCGCCCGGGTGCGCTGATGGAAATCCTGGACCAGTTCGCCACGAGGGGCGTGAACCTCAGCCGGATCGAATCCCGGCCGACGGGTCAGTATCTGGGACACTACTTTTTCAGCATCGACGCCGATGGGCACATCGCGGACGCCCGTGTGGCCGACGCCTTGGCTGGCCTTCACCGCATCAGCCCGGCCACCCGCTTCCTTGGCTCCTATGGACGGGCGGACGCCCAAAGCTCCAGCGTCGCGCAACACACATCTGACGAGGCATTCCGGGCGGCGCATGAATGGGTCGGGCGGATTCTGCAGGGGGAATGAACGGAGCTTGACGCCGCCCGAGGCTTCGCCCACAGCGTAGGCCAAGGTACTTCCCTGTGATAGTTACTGTGCGTATGCTTGCTTGATCCACTTGGGGGATGGCCCCTAATGAAGGGAACAGGTCATGAGTACCAGCAGCACAGACAACGACGGCCAGGGCATGATCGTTAATCCGAAGCCCACAGCCGACAACCAGGACTGGGACGGGGATGACGCTGACCGCGCCGACCGCCTGCGCTTCGAAGAGGAGCAGGCCATGATCCGTGAGCAGTCCGAGGCACGTGCCGCGAAAGCTGCTGCAGAGGCTGGAGCTGCCAAGAAGGCAACCGCCTGAGACGGGACCGGCTCAGGCTGGTTGGCCCTTGACCCTTATCAGAAGCGAGCGCGGCTCCACCCGGACGGTGAGCTTGGTGGCCAACCCGGACGTGTCGCCGTCGATCTGTGTCGGCATGGGCTCCGGGCACTTGATGACGATTCGGCCGGCCCGGTACATAGTCATGATGGGCAGGTTGCCCTTGTGTTTAAAGAGGATTTTCGCGTACATGGCCAGCCAGCCGATGGCGCTGCGGGGGCTCATGACCACCACGTCCAGCATGCCGTCATCGATCATGGCTTCCGGGATGAAATCGATCCCGCCCGGGACCAGCCCACAGTTGGCAAAGAGGACGCTGCGGATGTTCCGGACCTGCTCCGGCTTGTCATCCAGCGCGACTGATACCTTCCGTCGCCGCCCGGGCATGTGACGCATTCCGGCCTCGGTATAAGCAAGCCAACCCACGGCTTTCTTGAGGCCGGCATTGGTATCAGCGAGTATTTCGGCGTCCATGCCGATCCCGGCGATAACCAGGAATGCGTGCTCAGACGAGTGTCCCGTGCGGGAATTCTCGATGCCCATCCGCGCGGTATCGATGTAGCGTTGGTGGCCGAAAAGCGCTGTCTGCACGTTGGCGTGAAGGTCGTTGACATCCAGATCCACGTTTCGCGCCAGGAGGTTTCCCGTCCCCAGCGGAATCAGGCCCATGGCCACATCCGTGTGTGCGAGGGACTCTGCCACCACCCGCACAGTACCGTCGCCACCGCCCACCAGAACGACGTCGGCCTTGTAGTTCAGGGCCGACCGGGCCTGGGAGTATCCCGGGTCCTCGGCGGTCGTCTCCAGGAAGAGGGGTTCGTCCCAGCCGGCTGTTAGGCAGGCGCGCCGGATGGCTTCCTTCGCTTCGGGGGCGCGTGCCTTGACGGGGTTGAGGATGACGACCACGCGTTGCTGGGTGAGGCCCGTTTCGTGCGCTTCTTCATGGACCGCGCTGCGGACGTGCAGGGCCTTGAGCTTCCGGACGCCCCACCAGCTGGATACGGCGAAAGCCAGCGCCGCCGCGCTCAGGACGTAGAGAAGCCAGTCGTTCATGGTGCTTCAACAGTATCCCGGCCGCGGCGCCGCGATTCCCCCCCCGTCCGGCCCGGCAGTGTTGGTTCCGCCGGATTCGATACTCTTGTCTGGTGATCGACGTAAAAGACCTCAGCGAAAACCCGGATAAGTTCCGTGCCAGCCAGCGCGCCCGCGGCGCAGACGAATCAGTGGTGGACGCGATCATGGCCGCAGACTCCGCCAGGCGTGCCGCCCTGATCCGGTTTGAAAACCTCCGCGCCGAGCAGAACGTCTTCGGCAAGCAGGTGGCGCAGGCCAAGGGCGATGAGAAGAAAGCCCTGCTCGCCGAGGTCAAGGAACTGGCCAACACTGTGAAGGCCGCATCGGCCGAAGCAGACGCTGCCCAGGCCAAGCAGGACGAACTGCTGCGCAGTATCCCGAACCTTATTGAGGGCGGCGTCCCCGAGGGCGGCGAGGACGACTACGTGGTGGTCAAAACCGTTGGAACGCCCCGCGAGTTCCCCGATTTCGAGCCGAAGGACCACCTGGAAATCGGTGAGCTGATCGGCGCCATCGACATGGAGCGCGGCGCGAAAGTTTCGGGCTCACGCTTCTACTTCCTGCGCGGCGTGGGTGCACGCCTGGAGATGGCGTTGCTGCAGATGGCCATGGACCAGGCCATCGAGGCCGGCTTCGTTCCCATGATCACCCCAACCTTGGTGCGCCCCGAAACCATGCAGGGCACAGGCTTTGATGTAAAGCACGACGCCGAGATCTACCGTCTCGCCGAGGACGACCTTTACCTGGTGGGCACCTCCGAGGTTGCCTTGGCCGGCTACCACGCGGACGAGATCCTGGACCTGACGACCGGCCCGATCCGGTTCGCCGGGCAGAGCTCCTGCTACCGCCGTGAGGCTGGCTCGCACGGCAAGGACACCCGCGGCATCATCCGTGTCCACCAGTTCAACAAGGTGGAGATGTTCGTTTACACCGCGGTGGAGAAGGCCGCAGCCGAACACGAACGGCTCCTGGCCTGGGAAGAGGAGATGCTGGCCAAGTGCGAGCTCCCGTACCGCGTCATTGACACCGCCGCCGGCGACCTCGGCATGTCCGCGGCCCGCAAGTTCGACTGCGAAGCCTGGGTTCCGACGCAGGGCGCCTACCGTGAGCTGACCTCCACCTCGAACTGCACCACGTTCCAGGCCCGCCGCCTGAACATCCGCGAGCGTGTGGTCAACGACGAAGGCGTTGCCAAGGGCACCCGTGCCGTAGCCACCCTCAACGGCACGCTGGCCACCACCCGCTGGATCGTGGCCATCCTGGAGCACCACCAGAACGCCGATGGCTCGGTCAACGTCCCGGCCGCACTGCAGAAGTACCTCGGCGGCATGGAAGTCTTCCCGGTCCTTTAGGCTCCGGCTGCCTCGCTGACAATTCCCCGCCGCGTGGTCGATTCCCCTTGTAACGCGAGGGGGATTAGGCCACGCGGCGGGGATTCTTGCGTGTTACTCCGGCGCGTTCAAGTTTCCGCCGCAATAACTCCGGGTCGGTTACGGCTTTCCAGTCCCAGCGGACGACCTTGTAGCCAAGCGCCCGGAGCCGATCTTCACGCTTCTTCTCGGCCAGGACGGTTTCCCGTGTGCTGCGGCCGTCCAGGAGGTCGTCGTCGAGGTACTTGGCGTCGCCGTCGAACTCCCCAACGACGCCGCATTCAGGCCAGAAGAAGTCCGTCCGTGCAATGAAACCTTCATGGTCATAAAAGGAATGCTGCAGGACCGGAGCCGGGAGCCCCAAGATGTGGATGAGTGCTCTGCTCCGGGACTCGCCTACGGATTCCGAAGCCTCGTCAGCCAATTCGAGTACCTCCAGGACCCGGCGGGGAATCTACGGCTGGCCGGGAGGCGGACAGCGTGCCCAAGGTTAACACTCACACTGGGGATAACCCTGTGAGTATTAACCGGGTGTTCATGCGCGCTGTGGCCTGCGTCCTAGCCGGTTTTAGGGGGTCTCTGGTCTACTGGATGTATGACTACATTGACTGAAACCACAGTCGCTGGCATCGATGACCAGCGGATCGCAAGCGAAAACAGCACCGCCAAGTTCATGGTTGCCCTGGACGTGGACGGAACCCTGGTGGACCACGACGGCCACATGTCAGTGCCTGTCCGTGAGGCCGCCCAGGCCGTGGTGGCTGCAGGGCACGACGTCCTCATCGCCACCGGCCGTTCCCTGAACGCCACGCTGCCCATCATCGAGCAGATCGGCATCGACCGCGGCTACGCCGTCTGCTGCAACGGCGGCGTGACGCTCCGGCTGGATCCGGACCTGACCGACGGATATGAAATCATCCACAAGGCCACCTTCGATCCGGCCCCGGCGCTGAGGGCGTTACGCCAGAAGCTGCCCACGGCCAAGTACGCGCTGGAGGACGAGGACGGCAACTTCCTGTCCACGGAACGCTTCCAAGACGCCAGCTTCGGCGTCGAGGCCATCGGCGTCGACTTCCAGACTCTGCTCGAAGCCACCGCCGTCCGCCTGGTGGTGTTCAGCACCGAAAACACCCCGGAAGAGTTCACCGCAACCATCCAGGAGATCGGACTGGCCGGCGTTACCTACTCGGTCGGCTGGACGGCGTGGCTGGATATCGCCGCAGCCGGCGTCACCAAGGCCAGCGCGCTCGAACGGCTCCGCGGCCAGTTGGGGGCTGAACCCCACCGGACCGTGGCCATTGGCGACGGCCGGAACGACATCGAAATGCTGGGCTGGGCCGGGCGCGGAGTCGCCATGGGCCAGGCCCCGGAGGAAGTTATCGCCGCCGCGGATGAGGTCACGCTTTCGGTGCTCGACGACGGCGCCGCGCACGTGCTGCGCAGCCTCCTGTCGTAGAGCTGCTTCTGCCGACTTGCCTGGAGTTTTTGTCCAGATAATGCCGCCAAACGCCTCCAAACGGGCATTATCTGGACAAAACTCGTGGGTGCTTGCCAAACGCTAAGCCCCCTCGAACCAGCCCCGGGAAGGGCCGGTACGGATCGGTGCAGCTCAGGCTGGGCCGCCCAGCGCACGCCGTTCGCGAGGACCCGCTGGATCTGCGGGTGGTGGTACACCGGGTATTCCTGGTCGCCGGGGCTGAAGTAGAAGATCCGGCCCTTGCCGCGGGTGAACGTGACACCGGACCGGAACACCTCGCCGCCGGCGAACGAGCTGATGAAGATCAGGTGGTCGGGGTCCGGGATGTCGAACAGCTCGCCGTACATCTCCTGCTCGGGGATGACGATGGGACTGTCTACACCCTCGGCGATGGGATGCGACGGCTTGACGGTCCACACCAGCTCGCGTTCGCCGTCGTTCCGCCACGCCAGGGAGCAGCTGGTGCCCAGCAGCCGCGTGAAAACCTTGGCGAAGTGCCCCGAGTGGAGCACGATGAGCCCCATCCCGCCCAGGACGTGGCGGTGGACGCGTTCGACGACGGCCTCGCTCACCTCGGCGTGGGCCATGTGGCCCCACCACAGCAGGACGTCGGTGTCGGCGAGGATGTCCTCGTCGAGGCCGTGCTCATCGTCGGTGGCCAGGACCGCCGTCGTGATCTCGGCGTCTGGGTAGTAGGAGCGCAGCCCGGCCGCGATGGCACCGTGGATGCCGTCAGGGTAGATCTCCCCGATGTGGGACGGCTCGTTGAGGGCCTCGTGGACGCCCTCGTTCCGCCCTAGCGAGCTTCATCGTGGGAGGGCTCTGGTACTCGGTGCTCTTCGCTAAGGTATGGCAGCGCGAGGCCGGTGTCACGGCTGAGCAGCTGAAGAGCGGGACCGTGCGGGTTTTTGTGGGATCGTTCCTGCTCGCAGCGGTGATGGCCGTGGTGCTCGCGGCGTTTATCGGCGACGGCGGTGCCGGATTCGGTGCCCTGGCCGGGCTGGCTGCGGGCGCGGCCTGGGTTGCGGCTGCCCTGGGCGTCAACTACCTCTTTGAACGCCGCAGCCTCATGCTGTTCGCCATCAATGCCAGCTACAACATCGTGACGTTCACGGCGATGGGGGCGATCATCGGCGCCATGCAGTAGCGGCGGCGTGAGTCAGCTGCGTTCAGCGCACCTCAAGGATGAGTGCAAGCAACCGTGCAGCAGCGGGGCGGGCAGCGTGTTCCTCGTTCCATTGGGACCGGGCCACTGCTTTGCTGACGGCCTGGGTGGTGATGCTGAGTTCCTGGGCCACCGCTTTCTGCTGTCCGCGGACGCCGGGAGTCATGAGGTCCAGCACGCGCCATTCAGCCCCGGATCTGTCCCGCACTATATGGCCCAAAAGCCGCAGCACGGCCTCGGCCTCGTGGGCGACGTCTGCCAATGGTCCTTCCACTGCGACCGGGATGCGTTCCTTGCTGTTCCGGAGCCTGTCCACCGCGCGCCGGGCATAGATCAGGCCGTGGCCGGAGGCATCCTTGATTTGGTTGGGAAGCGGCTCGTTGACCGGCCCGACGCCGAGCC
The DNA here is from genome assembly GCF_023913835.1 of Pseudarthrobacter raffinosi. Classification (NCBI taxonomy): domain Bacteria; kingdom Bacillati; phylum Actinomycetota; class Actinomycetes; order Micrococcales; family Micrococcaceae; genus Pseudarthrobacter; species Pseudarthrobacter raffinosi. Next base: position 18,655 of record NZ_JAMXBG010000013.1, read on the forward strand.
CCACGTACCAGGAGCCGCAGCGCAGGGCGATCAGGGCAGCCTCCACGGCCTGATGCGGGCAGTCCACGATGCCCTGGACTTCATCCTCCACAGACCGGTCGAAATCCAGGCGCGCGGGTATGTGCCGCAGGTCCTTCAGCAGCTGAGGGACGCGGTCGCCGTCGCGCCGGCTGTCGGTCTGGTTGATGGTCAACGTGAACATGTGAAACACAGACTACCGGTTAGTAGTTGGCCCAGGGCAAGTCGGCCAGGAGTCCTTCAGGGCCAGGGTTGTGCCGCGTACCGATAGGTGTTGCGATGGAGGCTCGGCTGCCGACGGCGGCGCGCAGCTACGTGAGGATGGTCATGGCCGGCAGCATGGGGCAGGACAACTTGGGGGAGGAAACACTGGACCTCGTGGACCGTTGGTGGCGGGCCGCGAACTACCTTTCCGTGGGGCAGATCTACCTGCGCTCAAATCCGCTGCTGCGGGAACCCCTTGCTGCGGACCACACCAAATCCAGGCTCCTGGGCCACTGGGGCACCACTCCCGGGCTGAACTTTGTGTACGCACACCTCAACCGTGTGATCCGCCGGGACCAACAGGAGATGCTCTTCGTTGCCGGCCCGGGCCATGGCGGTCCTGCTGTTGTGGCGAACGCCTGGCTTGAGGGCACGTACTCGGAAATCTACGGCCAGGTGGGCCCCGACGAGGCAGGAATGGCCGAACTCTTCCGCCAGTTTTCCTACCCCGGCGGCATTCCCAGCCACGCGGCGCCGGAAACCCCGGGTTCCATCAGCGAAGGCGGTGAACTCGGGTACGCGCTGGCCCACGCCTACGGGTCCGTGTTCGACAATCCCCAGCTGATCACCGCCGTCGTGATCGGCGACGGCGAGGCCGAAACGGGGCCGCTCGCGGCGAGCTGGCACTCGCACAACTTCCTGGATCCGGCCGCGGATGGTGCCGTCCTGCCCATCCTGCACCTGAACGGCTACAAGATCGCCAACCCCACTATCCTGGCGCGCATGCCGCAGGAACAGCTGGAGCAGCTGCTGCGCGGTTACGGCCACGAACCGTATTTCGTGACCGTCGAGGACCCGAACGACACGGAGCAGGCGCACCGGGACTTCGCGGCCGCCGTCGACACCTGCCTGACCGGGATCCGCGCCATCCAGGACTCCCGCCGGGGCGGGGCGGACGGGGCGGGCGGGACAGCGGACGACGGCGGCACTGCGGCCGGTGCCGCAGGAAGCGCCGCTGCGCCGCACTGGCCCATGATTGTGCTGCGCTCGCCCAAGGGCTGGACGGGACCGCGGATAGTGGACGGACTCCAGGTGGAGGGCACCTGGCGGAGCCACCAGGTCCCGCTGGCGGAAGTCCGCACCAACAGCGCACACCTGAAACAGCTGGAGGAGTGGCTGAACTCCTACCGTCCGGAGGAGCTGTTCGACGCCGAGGGCAGGCTCAGGCCCGACGTAGCCACGAATGCGCCCACCGGAAACCTCCGGATGAGCGCCACCCCGCACGCCAACGGCGGACTCCTTCGCACACCGCTGAAGCTGCCCGCCTACGCAGCCCACGCCGTCGACGTCGCGGCGCCGGGAACCGAACGGATCAGCCCCATGATCACCCTGGGCTCGTGGATGCGGGACGTTATCTCGCTGAACATGGAGAACTTCCGCCTCTTCGGGCCGGATGAGACGGCATCCAACCGGCTTCAGGCCGTCTACGAAGTGACGGACAAGGTCTGGCAGTACCGGATTGACGACGTCGACGAGCACCTTGCGCGTTCGGGCCGGGTTCTGGAGGTGCTCAGCGAGCACCTGTGCCAGGGCTGGCTGGAAGGGTACCTCCTGTCCGGCCGGCACGGGGTGTTCAGCTGTTACGAGGCCTTCATCCACATTGTGGATTCCATGTTCAACCAGCACGCCAAGTGGCTCAAGGTCCACCTCAAGCTCCCGTGGCGCCAGCCCGTGGCGTCGCTGAACTACCTGCTCTCGTCCCATGTGTGGCAGCAGGACCACAACGGTTTTTCGCATCAGGATCCCGGATTCATCGATCACGCGGTGAACAAGAAAGCCGAGGTCATCCGGGTGTACCTGCCGCCGGACGTGAACACGCTGCTCTCGGTCATGGAGCACTGCCTGGCATCCACCGATTACGTGAACATTGTGGTCAGCGGCAAGCAGCCGTCGCCCACCTGGCTGGGCCCGGGCGACGCAGCGAACCACTGCCGCCGCGGCCTGGGCATCTGGGAATTCGCGGGTTCGGAGGTGCCAGGGGAGGACCCGGATGTTGTTCTGGCCTGTGCCGGGGATGTGCCTACGGTGGAAACAGTGGCCGCGGCCGAACTGCTGAAGCGGGGCGTCCCGGGGCTGAAGGTCCGCGTGGTCAACGTGGTTGACCTGATGCGGCTCCAGGACGTGAGTGAGCACCCGCACGGCCTTCCGGCGTCGGACTTTGACGGCATCTTTACCCCGGACAAACCGATCATCTTCGCCTACCACGGCTATCCCTCGCTGATCCACCGGCTGGCCTACCGCCGCACCAACCAGGACGGCCTGCACGTGCGCGGCTACAAGGAGGAAGGGACCACCACCACGCCGTTCGACATGGCCATGCTCAACGGGATCGACCGCTTCCAGCTGGCCATCGACGCCATTGACCGCGTACCCGGCCTGGCCGAAAAGCACTCGCTGCTGCGGCAGGACCTTCAGGACCGGCGGATCCAGGCCCGCGAACACACCCGCACGCACGGCGAGGACCCGGAGGAGATCCGGAACTGGACGCTGATGGCCCAAAAGGAAAGCAGCTAGGCCAAGAGATCGGCCAGCTGGCCGGACGGAACGTGGATCCAGCCTTCGGTTAGAGCTGCGGCAGCATAAAGGTCCGGTGGACGGAGAGTCTGGGTCGCCGCCACGGCGCGGGCGGTCAAAGAGGCGATCACCGCGTCAAAAAGGTCGTCGGAGGCAGTCAGCCGGTCCTCGTTGCCGGCAAGGTCCAGCCATGGCGCCGCCGCGACCAGCTGCTCCAGAATCACACCAAGACGCTTGGACTCAGGAGTGCCCCGGCCTTTGTAGCCACGGGCCTGGAGACCCCAGACTTTGAGGGACGCTGCAGGGTAGACCTCTGCTAAGCGGCCGGACCCGTCCCTGGCCTGCGGCCCGTACTCAGCGGCGATCTTGGCCTGAATCACAGCACACCGCATGGCCGGGTGGGCGAGCCGGTCGGCGGAGACGCTTAGCGGAATCAGCCCGGTGTGCCCCGTGACGAAGCGGTCAGTTTCCCGGTAGGCCAGCAGTCGGCGTCCCTCGATGCCGTCGTGGTCCAGGACTGGATGCGCGTCAAAATTCAGGTGGCCTGTCAGGAACGGCAAGAAGGCGTCCGGCCAGCCAACTGGGCAGTCGATCGCGGTCATCGAACTGGCGCCGAACAGTTCCACAATTTCCCTGTCATGCACGTCGAGGGCGAGGTGCTCCAGGCGCGCAGTGCCAGCATCCCATTCCAAGACGGCGACGGCCGTCTTTTTGGTCGCCGCTGCTAGATCGACGCCCAGTGTCCTCATCGCGCTGCACGGTACTGCAGCGCGCCGGGAATCCTGCCCGCCTGCTCAAGGCCGTCGCCGCGGGCAAAGTCAGCCCACAGCCGGCGCATCTCGCGGCCCACGGCGTCGATCTCAGCCCAGGTTGCGCCCTTGAGGAGCCCGGCGGCGGCCCAGGTCTGCTGGTTTCCGAAGAGCAGCGGCAGGTCAACGGTGTGTGCGGCGCGGTAGAAGTTTCCCGGTGCGCCCCAGGACAGCAGGTAGCTGTAGGCCTTGCCTCCCGCGCGGGCGTGACGGCGGGCAAACTTCCGGGCTGCCCGGCCGTAGACCGCCTCCGTCACCGCCCAGTTGATGGCTTTCACGGCGGCCGCACCCAGCACCGGGACTTTGCCCAGCAGGCTGACCACGGGACTGCGGGGCAGGAACAGCCGGGCCTCGTCGGACGTGTGCCCGATCAGCACTTCGATGCCCGGGGCCGTGGCGTTCCAGGCGGCCTCGACGCGTGATTCCGGCGGCAGCGGGGCGTGGCTGTACTGCGTGCCGAACGGCATGGCCGCCATCAGGCCGTACTTCCGGGCCACCTGTGACACGTGGTCTTCGATGGCCACAATGTCCAGCATCGGGGTGTCCTCCGTGACGGCTTCGGCGGCGATGCCCATGGCACGGCTCATCTTGTGCCGGCCGCGGGTGATCCCCAGCGGTGCACTCTGGATGATGGCCCGCTGGAACAGGGACGGTGCCTCGGGCGTCGCCATGAGGTGGGCTACGGAGTCGCCGCCTGCGGACTGCCCGAACGCGGTGACCCGCCCCGGATCCCCACCGAAGGCCGAAATGTTGCGCTGCACCCACCGGAACGCTTCCAACTGGTCCAGCAGGCCGAGGTTCGCGGGCCGGCCGGTGCCGGTGGCCAAATATCCGAACAGGCCCAGGCGGTAGGTCACGGAGACCACGATGACCCGGTTCTCCGATACCAGAGACTGGGCATCAAAGATCGCCAGGTCGCCGGAGCCGGACGTGTAGGAGCCGCCGTGCAGCCACACCATGACGGGGACCTGTTCGCCGTCGGCAAGCCCGGCCGGAGCCGTGATCGACAGGCGCTGGCAGTCCTCACTTCCGGGGAGCTCGCCGTACCGGGTACCCAGGACGTCGTCCAGGAACGGAACGGGGCCCTGCGGGCAGGCGGGCGAGAGGGTGGTGGCAGCAAAACCGGCAGTCCAGTCGGGCGCTGTCACCGGAGGCTGAAAGCGGCCCGCGGTGGCGTAGGGGATACCGGTTGCGCGAACCACCTCACCGTCCCGCCACCCTGTGATGGGCCCGCACGGCGGTTCAAAATACGGCGGCTCAAAATACGGGGGATTCGAAGGCTCGGAACTCACCCTCCACCTTAAACCACAATGCGGGGTCACTTCCTGCCCAATTCCGGAGGTGGAATGGGCGGGAAGTGACCCCGCGTTGCTGAGACCGTGCGGACTAGTGCGCTGCCGGCACGTAACGCTTGATGGAGGCTTCCAGCTCGGCCTCGGCGGCGGCGCGGTCGCCCCAGCCCTCGGCCTTGACCCACTTGCCCGGCTCCAGGTCCTTGTAACGGGTGAAGAAGTGCTCGATTTCCTTGATCAGGAATTCGCTGACATCGCTGATTTCCTGGATGTGGTCAAAACGGGCGTCAACCGGGACGCACAGGACCTTGGCGTCGCCGCCGCCGTCGTCGGTCATGTTGAAAACGCCGATGGGGCGGGACTCAACGATGACGCCGGGGTGCAGGTCGAAGTCCTGCAGGAGCACCAGTGCGTCCAGCGGGTCGCCGTCTTCGCCCAGGGTGTTCTCGAAGAAACCGTAGTGCGTGGGGTACTGCATGGAGGTGAAGAGGACGCGGTCCAGGCGGACGCGGCCGGTCTCGTGGTCAACTTCGTACTTGACGCGAGATCCCTTGGGGATCTCGATGGTCACGTCATGCTTCATGGAATGCTCCTCGGCAATTGCAGGGGGTTCGCGGCACAGGAGACGAACAACAAAAAGGAGTGTCGGTGCCGCCGACTACTATTGAGGATATAGCGAGAGGCCCAGGTTTCAGGAACTTGCGGGGAAATTTCAGGACTTGAGGACCAGCACCAGCATGAAGGAAACATCGCGTCCCGCAGGGATAAGGGCGGCGTTCAGGCGCACGGTCCAGCGCAGACTGCGTGCCTGGCCCAACGCGCTGCTCCTGGCCGTGATCGTTATGCTGGCCCTTCCCGCCGCGTGGCTGGTTGTCCCTGCTTTCGTCAGCCCGCGTCCTGCGGCGACACCCGAAGTGCCCGCCTGGCAGCAGGCCCCCACCGCGCTTTCCGCCAGAATGGGCCTTTCTCCGCTCACGGAGTCGGCGCCCATCCCGCTGCCCTCCGCGGTCGCCGCTCAGTTGGGCGGATTGTTAAAGCCCGACGGCGACGGCAGCTTCACGGGGCTGGTCCAGGATGCGCTCACTGGCCAGGTCCTGTTTGACCGCGGAGGTTCGGAGAGCCGGATCCCCGCCTCCAATATGAAGCTGCTCACTGCCGTGGCCGCCCTGCGCGCAATCGGGCCGGACCACCGTTTCAGCACCAAGGTCCTGGCCGGGCCCGCTGCCAATCAGGTGGTGCTCACCGGCGGTGGCGACGTCCTCCTGGGTGCCGGGGAATCTGCGCCCAACCAGGTGATGGGCCGCGCCGGACTCGCCACCCTCGCCACCGCCACCGTGAACGCGCTCCAAGCCGCCGGAACAACCGGCGAGCTGACGGTCCTGGTGGATGACTCCCTGTTCACCGGCCCAACGCTGAACCCCGCCTGGGCGGACGGGGACGTTGCGGCGGGCGAGGTTGCCCCGCTGTACCCGCTTGCGCTGAACTCGGCGCGCTTTGACCCGGCCGTGACCACCGGACCCCGCCCGCAGGACTCTGCAATCACCGCCGCCGAGGCGTTTGCGGCGCAGCTCAAGACGGCGGGTGCCGCTGCGGGACTCACGGTAGCGGCCGGCGTCGTACGTTACACCGCACCCTCGGGCGATGCGCCCCCGGCAGAAGAGCCGGCGGTGCTTGCCGAGGTCCAGTCCGCCACGGTTGGCCAGCAGGTGGACCTCATGCTGCAGACCTCGGACAACTACCTGGCGGAGGTCCTGGGCCGAATGGCCTCGGCGGCTGCGGGGGAGCCCGCCAGCAACGACGGCGCCACTGGAGCAGTCCGCGCACAGCTCGCGGATTTGGGCATCCCTACGGACACCATGCGGCTCGCGGACGTGTCCGGGCTGGCGCTGGGCAACCAGGTCTCTGCCCGCCAGTTCGCGGAAGTGGTGCGTGCCATCACCAGCGGGACCGACACCCGTTTGCGGGCCGCGCTGGATGGATTTCCGGTCGCGGGGCTGACCGGAACACTGGACACCCGCTACGTCGATGGCTCCACGGCCCGCGGTGCCGGCCTGGTGCGGGCCAAGACCGGGACCCTGAATTCGGTCATCGCCCTCAGCGGCTACGTGGTGGACGCCGACGGCCGGCTCCTGGTCTTCTCCTTCATCGGCAACGACCTGAAGCCTGGCGCCGCCGGGAACCGGGAAGCCCTGGACCGAGCCGCCACGGCGCTCGCCGCCTGCGGCTGCCGCTGACCTGCTCCTACCGCAACCGGGTTCCTACCGTAACCGCTGCCCTGCGCCGCAATAGCGGTGCCGGGCAACACCGTTCGTGCGGGTCCGGACCGCTGTTATGCGGGCCTGCTCTTTTGGGAGCAAGTACTTGCGGCGCGGCGGGCGGAAAAACAAGTACCGGCTACTCGTGACACTTGACGGAGGCCAGCCCTAGGCTCAACCACACGCGGGCTCCGTGTTTGGCTACGCACGGAACCTCCGACGTCGAAACCGTCATTAGGGGTGAGGCTGGTGTCCATTTCCGATCAAATTCCGTGATGGCGTCCCGACCCGCTCCCGCCAAGGCGCGGCACGGCCTGACCTTGTGCTCGAGGCCGCGTGTTCGGCGGCTCTCCGCGCTCCCGTACAGAGGTCTTCGGATCGGTCCCAGACCCGGCGCGGTTTCGACAGCGCTGCCCCTCGGTGAGCTCCTAAACGGGGCGCCCGTGACAGTTGCTGAAAGCAATAAATTCCGAGAGTGAAGGCCACAATGATGTTCCAGCCAAATAAACGACTATCAGCCCTTAGTTCCGCTTTCACGCTGCTTCTGGCAATGTCGACGGTGGCGTCGTGCGCGGCGCCGGATGCCGGGCAAGCGCAGCCCACCTCCACCGGCACTTCGGAGCCGGCATCGCCGTCAGGGTCGCCGACAGCGACGTCGCAGGCGCCAGAGCTGTGCGGGCCAGGGTCTGCGGTCAACTTCGACAAGACCACCTTCCAAAGCTCTCCGACGATCGACAACAAGTGGTTTCCGCTAAAGCCAGGCACCGTGTATTCCACCACCGGCACGGTCGCCGCTGAAGATGACACCACCGAACGCAGGGTCACACACACCGTAACCGGCCTGACCAAGGTCATTGACGGTGTGAAAACCCTGGTGATGTGGGACCGCGATTACCAGGACGGGGCGCTGGTTGAATCGGAGCTGGCCTTTTTTGCCCAGGATAACGCTGGAGCGGTTTGGCTCTTCGGTGAGTATCCCGAGGAGTTCGAAAACGACAAATTTATTGGGGCGCCCAATACTTTCATCCACGGGATTTCGGGGAGCCAAGCCGGCATTGCAATGCAAGCGCAGCCACGGACCGGCACGCCGGAATATGTTCAGGCTCACGCGGCTTCAGTGGGTTTCCTCGATTGCGCGCGTGCCTACGAGGACAACGTAGCGCTATGCGTCCCCACCGACTGCTACGAAGGCGTGCTGGTGATTGATGAGCACAATCCGCTGGAACCGGATGTAGGCCACCAGCGTAAGTTCTATTCAGCCGGCACTGGGCTGGTAAGGGTGACAGCCGAGGGTGGCGTGAAACAGGAAACCCTGGACCTCGAAAAAATCGAACAGCTCTCCGACGCCCAACTGGCCGACGTCAATGAACAAGCACTTGAGCTCGACCAGCACGGATATGAGGTCAGTAAGGACGTCTACGCCAAGACGGCTCCTGCCGAAGTTGCCACCAAGACTCCGTGACGTGGGTGAAGGACAGCGCAACCGGCCGATTTCTGAAACGAACCACACACAGGCGCAGGTCACCGGATGCCCCGAGCCGTTCGCCGGTCAGCGAACTTAAGGACCATCCGCCGTCCGCTGTGATGTGATGGGGCTATGGAGTCCACTGTGCGTGATTCGTCAGCCCCGGCATCATCCAGCCCGGCCCCGGCCCTGATCAACTGGGACCTGGCCGCGTCCACGGCGGCCCGGCTGGCCTCCGCGGGGCCAACCCTCAACTCGGCGGAAATCGGCGAAGCCGTGGACAGCCTGCGCCGCCTCGCCGACGCCTCCGTCCCGCACGTCCACGAAATCACGGGCCTCGAAGCCGCGCGGGACCTGCGCGACTCCTCTGTCCTGGTGGTGGACCGGGCCAATTGGGCCAAGGCAAACACACAGAGCTTCGCCGTGATGCTCAAACCCGCCATGGATAAAATGCTCGAAAGCCGCCGCGGCAACGTCAGCCCGGCGGCGGCCAGCGTCAGCGGCGCCATCACGGGCAGCCAGCTCGGCGCTGTCCTGGCGTTCCTGTCCAGCAAAGTCCTGGGCCAGTACGATCCGTTCGCCGCGCTCGCCGAAGGTTCCAACGCGCCCGCGGCTGGCCGGCTGCTGCTTGTGGCGCCAAACATCGTGGCTGTGGAGCGCGAGCTCAACGTCACGCCGGAGGATTTCAGGCTCTGGGTCTGCTTGCACGAGCAGACGCACCGGGTGCAGTTCGCGGCTGCGCCCTGGCTCCGCCACCACATGCTTTCCGAGATCGACAACCTCAGCGGGCACCTGCTGGGCAACGTTGATTCGCTGATGGAGCGTGCCTCCGCCGCCGCGCGTTCCCTCAAGGACCGGACCGCCACCGGCAATACGCCCGGCCGCGGCGCCATCCTGGACCTGCTGCAGAACCCCGAGGAGAAGGCGTCCCTGTCGCACCTGACGGCAGTGATGAGCCTGCTGGAGGGCCACGCCAACGTGGTGATGGACGCCGTCGACGCCAGCATCGTCCCCTCGGTCAGGACCATCCGGCAGCGCTTCACCGACCGTGGCAAAGACCGCGGCGTGATGGAGAAATTCATCCGCAGCCTCCTTGGCCTGGACGCCAAGATGCGCCAGTATTCCGACGGCGCCAAGTTTGTCCGCGCCGTAGTGGAGCTGGTTGGCATGGAGGGCTTCAACAGGGTGTGGGAATCCGCGGATAACCTTCCCACCGAGCCTGAAATCCACGATCCCAAGCTGTGGGTTGACCGGATGGGCCTATAGGTGCCGCACGCCCCAAAGGTGCCGGACGCCCGCACGGCTTCAAGCGGACGACGACGGCCCGGCCGGCTTGCGCCCGTCGTCGGCAAGGCGCGCAAAATGGTCCAGAACGCCCTGGCGGACGCCGGCTATCCGGCCCACGTGCTGGTGGCCTGCAGTGGTGGACCGGATTCGCTGGCCCTCGCGGCGGTGGCAGCCTATTTTGCCCGCCGCGGCCACGTTGACGGGTACCCACTGACGGTCGGCGCCGTCGTGGTTGACCACCAGCTGCAGGAGGGCTCGGCCCAGGTGGCTGCGGCCACAGTCCAGACACTGAAGGAACTGGGTCTTTCCCCGGTGGACCTCCGGACCGTCACCGTCGCCAGCACCGGGATGGGCCCGGAGGCCGCCGCCCGGGATGCCCGCCATGCAGCGTTGGAGGCTGCGGCCCACGAGCACCGAGCCGCGGCCATCCTGCTCGGCCACACGCTGGACGACCAGGCCGAACAGGTCCTGCTGGGTCTTGCCCGCGGCTCCGGCACGCGCTCGCTGGCTGGAATGCGGCCAGCCCGCGGCCTGTTGCTCAGGCCCTTCCTCGGCCTGCGCCGCGCAGAGACCCTGGAGATCTGCGATGTCGAAGACCTCGAGCCCTGGCACGATCCCAGCAATGCAGACCCGTCGTTTGCCCGCTCCCGGACCCGGGTGGAAGTGCTGCCGATGCTCGAGGAAAAACTCGGGCCCGGCGTGGCTGAATCCCTGGCCCGGACCGCGTCCATCCTGCAGTTGGACGCCGACTATCTGGAGGACGTGGCAGATCGCACATTTGCAGCCTTGGCCGAGCGGTCCGGACCGGAGGTCAGCCTCCGGGAGGAGGCTCTGGGGGAACTTTCCCCGGCCATCAGGTTCCGGGTCATCGCCAAGGCAGCGGCCGACGTCGGGGGCCAACAGCCCAGCTACCAGCGCCTTCTGGCAGCGGAAGCGCTGCTGCGCCGGCAGGGTTCCGCCGGTCCCGTGGAGCTGCCTGGCGGTGTGAGCGTGTACCGGCTGTCCCTCGCCGAGCTGGCCCAGCGGGACGCTGCGGAAACGCGGCCCGACGGTCCCGACGGCGGCGCCCCCGTTCCCCGTGAAGCGGCCCGCTGTGGGAAGCTAGTATTCCGGCCTCAAAAACCGCCCCAAGAATAGTCGCACCCCGCATCTACACAGGAGCCATTGGTGGATTCAAACGACGTCCAGGCAGACCTCAAGCACGTTCTCTACACCAAGGAACAGATCCAACAGCGGATCGCTGAGCTCGCTGCGCAGATCGACAAGGACTACGAAGGCCGCGAAATCCTTCTGGTCGGTGTACTCAAGGGCGCTGTGATGGTTATGGCCGACCTCGCCCGCGCGCTCCACAGCCACGTTTCGATGGACTGGATGGCAGTGTCCTCCTACGGCTCCGGCACCCAGTCCTCGGGTGTTGTCCGGATCCTCAAGGACCTGGACACGGACCTGATGGGCAAGGACGTCCTGATCGTCGAGGACATCATTGACTCCGGCCTGACCCTGTCCTGGCTCAAGACCAACCTGGAATCCCGCGGCACCGCTTCCGTGGAGATCTGCACCGCCTTCCGCAAGCCCACGGCCGCCAAGGTGGAGATCGACGTCAAGTACGTCGGCTACGACATCCCCAACGAGTTCGTGGTGGGCTACGGCCTGGACTACGCCGAGAAGTACCGCAACCTGGACTTCGTGGGCACGCTCGCCCCGCACGTTTACGAGTAGCCACTCTCGCCGAGATGGCATTTCACGGCAGTCGCACCAACGGACGCTGCCGTGAAATGCCATCTCGCTGCATTGCAGAGGACGTGGGAGACCGTTGAGCAACAAGAACATTGGGATCAAGGACGTAGCAGTCGCCGCCGGGGTGTCTGTTACCACGGTCTCCCATGTCCTGAATGACGTGTCGTACGCACGGATCAGCCCGGAAACCAGGGACAAGGTGAAGTCCGCCGCTGAGCAGCTCGGCTACGGCCCTAACCGCCTGGCCCAGGCGCTCCGCACCCGGCGGACCGGAATGCTGGGCCTGGTCAGCGAGGATATCGCCACCACACTCCATGCAGGTCGCATCATCCTGGGCGCGGACGAGGCCGCCCGTGCCCGCGGCTACAACCTGATGATAATCAATACGTCCGGATCCGCGAGCCCCGGGTTGATGGCATCCTTTACGCCACCATGTACCACCGCCACGTGCAGCTGCCCGTCAACCTTGGCAGCGTACCGGCGGTGCTGGTGGACTCCGTCAGCACCGGCGGCGGCATCACGGCCGTGGTGCCCGACGAGGAGGGCGGTGCCCGCACCGCCGTCGGAATCCTCCTGGCCTCGACGGCGACGCGGCACCTGTCGAGTCGGAGCTCTCCGAAGTGCAGGGAGGCTATGCGGCGGTCCGCCGGATGTTGGGGCGTGAAGACAGGCCCACCGGGCTGTTCTGCTACAACGACCGGATGGCCATGGGCGCCTACCGGGCCGCTGCGGAGCTGGAGCTGTCCATCCCCGGGGACTTGTCTGTGGTGGGCTTCGATGACCAGGAACTCATCGCGGCAAACCTGTACCCGGGCCTGACTACGGTGGCCCTGCCGCACTACGAAATGGGTGCCTGGGCGGCCGAGAACCTGATCGACGCCATCGAGGGCAAGACGGACCTGGCCCTCATGGCGCTCCACCCGACCATCCTGGACTGCCCGCCGGTACTGCGCGATTCGGTGGCGGCGCCCGCGCGCTGATCCGTTGGCTGATCTGGGGAGTCCCGTTTGCCTCCCACATCCCGCTACGCCCAGAGGGAACTTTTGCGCAGCACCGTGCGTGAATTACTCCGAACGGTGTATAGCTAGTAGCTGATGCAGCATCACACGCGCGCAGACCATTCGCCGTGCAGCACTACCAGGAGGGACGGGGCCAGCCCCCGAACAGATGAAAGCTAAGAGTTTCTTCAAGGGCCCGGGCATCTGGATCGTTGTTGTGATCGCCATGCTTCTCGTGGCCTTTGCAACACTGGCTCCCGGTGGTGCGGCACGGATCGACACGGACAAGGGCCTCGAGCTCCTCGCCGACAGCGGCAAGGTGGAGCAGGCAAAGATCTTCGACGGCGAAAACCGCGTTGACCTGGTCCTGAAAGACACCCTGCAGGTCGACGGTCAGGACAAGGGCAAGAGCGTCCAGTTCTACTTCGTCGACGCCCGCGCCATCGACGTCGTCAAGGCCGTCACAGCCGCCAAGCCCGCCAATGGCTACACGGACCAGCCGATTGAAAGCAACTGGTTCTCCGGCCTGCTCTCGCTGCTGATCCCCGTCATCCTGCTTGGTGCACTGTTCTGGTTCCTGATGACCCGGATGCAGGGCGGCGGCTCGAAGATCATGCAGTTCGGCAAGTCCAAGGCCAAGATGGTCAACAAGGACATGCCGCAGGTGACCTTCGTTGACGTTGCCGGCGCGGACGAGGCTGTGGAGGAGCTCCAGGAAATCAAGGAGTTCCTGCAGGAACCGGCCAAGTTCCAGGCCGTGGGCGCCAAGATCCCCAAGGGCGTGCTGCTCTACGGCGCTCCGGGAACCGGCAAGACCCTCCTGGCCCGTGCCGTCGCCGGTGAGGCCGGCGTGCCGTTCTTCTCCATCTCCGGCTCGGACTTCGTGGAAATGTTTGTCGGCGTGGGCGCGTCCCGTGTCCGCGACCTCTTTGAACAGGCCAAAGCCAACTCTCCGGCCATTATCTTTGTCGACGAGATCGACGCCGTCGGCCGTCACCGCGGTGCCGGCATCGGCGGCGGCAATGACGAACGTGAGCAGACCCTCAACCAGTTGCTGGTTGAAATGGACGGCTTCGACGTTAAAACCAACGTCATCCTGATTGCGGCCACCAACCGCCCCGACGTCCTGGACCCGGCCCTGCTGCGTCCGGGCCGTTTTGACCGCCAGATCTCGGTGGACGCCCCGGACCTGATCGGCCGCGACCAGATCCTACAGGTGCACGCCAAGGGCAAGCCGATGGCCCCGGGCGTTGACCTCAAGGCGGTCGCGAAGAAAACCCCCGGCTACACCGGCGCGGATCTCGCGAATGTCCTGAACGAGGCCGCCCTGCTGACCGCACGCTCCAACGCCAACCTCATCGATGACCGCGCCCTGGACGAGGCCATCGACCGCGTCATGGCAGGCCCGCAGAAGCGCAGCCGCGTGATGAAGGAACACGAACGCAAGATCACCGCGTACCACGAAGGCGGACACGCCCTGGTGGCGGCAGCCCTGCGGAACTCGGCGCCGGTCACCAAGATCACCATCCTGCCCCGCGGCCGCGCCCTGGGCTACACCATGGTGGTCCCGGAGAACGACAAGTACTCCATCACCCGCAACGAACTGCTGGACCAGATGGCCTACGCGATGGGCGGCCGCGTGGCGGAAGAGATCGTCTTCCACGATCCCTCCACGGGAGCCTCCAACGACATCGAAAAGGCCACCTCCACGGCCCGCAAGATGGTCACCGAGTACGGCATGAGCGAACGAGTCGGCGCGGTACGCCTGGGCCAGGGCGGCGGCGAACCCTTCCTGGGCCGCGACGCAGGGCACGAGCGCAACTACTCGGACCAGATCGCCTACGTGGTGGATGAGGAAGTGCGCCGCCTGATCGACCAGGCGCATGACGAGGCCTACGCCATCCTCACCGAAAACCGGGACGTCCTGGACCAGCTGGCCCTGGAACTCCTGGAACGGGAGACCCTCAACCAGGCTGAGATCGCGCACATCTTCACGGACATCCGCAAGCGTGACTTCCGCGAGGTGTGGCTGTCCAAGGAGACCCGTCCGGTCCAGCAGGCCGGCCCCGTGGAATCCCGCCTGGAGAAATCTGAGCGCGAAGCCCAGGAGGAAGCCAAGCAGGCCCGTCTCGAGGAACCGCTGGACGCGCTGCCGCTGCACCCGCAGGGTGTCCCGGATGACGCCTCGTTCCAGGGCGGCATCCCCGACTCGGGGCCTGACGCCACGCACGGCTAAGCTTTCTTCTGTGACTCACTTCGACGACGACGACGCTCCCGCCTCCGCCGGACACCCGGCGGAGGACGGATCCCACCACAAAAAGCACGAGAAAGTGGACCGGCCCCGGATTGAGGCGGCCGTCCGTGAAATCCTCCTGGCCATCGGGGAGGACCCGGACCGCGGCGGCCTTGTGGACACCCCCAGGCGGGTGGCCAAGGCCTACGCTGAGGTGTTCTCAGGGTTGCACCTTGATCCTGCGGACGTCCTTTCCACCACCTTCGACCTGGACCACGAAGAACTGGTCCTGGTCAAGGACATCCCGTTCTACTCAACGTGCGAGCACCACCTGGTGCCGTTCCACGGGGTTGCCCACGTCGGCTACATTCCCTCCCACGAGGGCAAAGTGACCGGACTCAGCAAGCTGGCGCGCCTCGTGGATATCTACGCCCGGCGCCCCCAGGTGCAGGAGCGCCTCACCACGCAGATCGTCGAAGCAATGGTCAGCCACCTCAAGCCGCGTGGCGCGATTGTCGTTGTCGAATGCGAACACATGTGCATGTCCATGCGCGGTGTCCGCAAGCCCGGAGCAAAGACCGTCACCAGCGCGGTCCGCGGGCAGCTTCATGACCCGGCCACCCGTGCCGAAGCCATGAGCCTCATCCTCGGAAGGTAAGTAACAGACCATGGACTCACTCGCTGCAGCCCCGGGAACCGGGCCCGCAACATCTCCGCTGCCCATCCTGCGCAAACCGCGCCCGGCCGCGAAATTCGCGGACCTGCCCACCGGCCGCACCCTGGTCATGGGCATCCTGAACGTCACCCCGGACTCCTTCAGCGACGGCGGAAAGCATGCGACGGCGGACACCGCCATCGCGGCGGGCCTGCGGATGTTCTACGCCGGAGCGGACATCATCGACGTCGGCGGCGAATCGACGCGCCCCGACGCGGAGGACGTCAGCCCGGAGGAAGAACAGCGCCGGGTGATCCCCGTCATCGAAGCCCTGGTCAAAGCGGGCGCCCTGGTCAGCATCGACACCACCCACGCCGCCACGGCAGCTGCTGCCCTGAAGGCCGGCGCCGCCATCATCAACGACGTTTCCGGGCTGACCATCGAGCCGGAGATGGCCGAGCTCGTAGCCGCGTCCAAAGTGCCGTATGTCCTCACGCACCGCCGCGGCGACGCCCGCACCATGAACTCGCTGGCCGAATACCAGGATGTGGCCGGCGAAGTGGTGGCAGAACTGGCCGGCGTCCGCGACAAGCTCTACGCAGCCGGGGTGAGCAAAGAGCAGATCATCGTTGACCCGGGCCTGGGCTTCGCCAAGAACGACGCCCAGAACTGGGAGCTCCTGCAGCACCTGGACCAGCTGGACACCCTGGGGCACAAGGTTCTGGTGGCCGCCTCCCGCAAGCGCTTCCTGGGCACACTCCTCACAGTCGCCGGCAAGTCCGCCGCACCGGAGGAACGCGAGTCCGCCACGGCCGCCATCACCGCGATCAGCGCGTTCCGGGGGGCCTGGGCCGTCCGTGTGCACGACGTCGGTCCAAGCCTTGACGCCGTCAAGGTGGCCGCGCGGATGGCCGCCGCCCCTACCACCACCTAGGCCGGGCACCCATGGACAAGATCACGCTGAGCGGCGTCACCGCCGTCGGCCATCACGGCGTCTTCGATTTCGAGCGCCGCGAGGGCCAGCCGTTTGTGGTGGACGCCGTGCTGCACCTGGACTTCGCCAAAGCCGCAGTATCCGACGACGTCCGGGACACTGCCCACTACGGCGAAGTGGCTGAGCGGATCAAGGACTGGATCACCGGGGAGCCGCTGAACCTGATCGAGGCCCTGGCCGTCCGGATCGCCGATGGCCTGCTCGCAGAATTCAGCATCCAGGCCGTGGACATCACCGTCCACAAGCCCAAGGCGCCCATCGAGGTGCCCTTCGGCGATGTGGCTGTCAGCGTGCACCGGAACAGGACACACAGTGCCTGGCAAGAAGCGCGGCAGGACGGGCAGCGGTCATGAGCTCCGGGTACACCAAAGCCGTCCTTGCCCTCGGCAGCAACCTGGGCGAGCGGAACGACACCCTGTCCGAGGCCGTTGCTGACCTGGTGGACCCGCCGGAGGTGCGCCTGCAGGCCGTTTCCCCGGTGGTGCAGACCAAAGCCGTTGGCGGCCCGGCCGGCCAGCCAGACTTCCTGAACATGATCATCACCGTGGAAACCACGTTGTCCCCGGCGGAGCTGCTGAAGCACTGCCAGGCGGTGGAAAACAAGCACCTCCGCGTTCGTGAAGTGCGCTGGGGACCCCGGACACTCGACGTCGACATCATCACCTACGGTGACCTCACCAGTGACGACCCGGTGCTGACCCTGCCGCACCCGCGTGCCGCCGGACGCGCCTTTGTGCTGTATCCGTGGTCCCTCATCGAGCCGGCGGCAACCCTGGGCGGGGAACGCATCAGCGAGC
This sequence comes from Pseudarthrobacter raffinosi, assembly GCF_023913835.1. NCBI lineage: Bacteria > Bacillati > Actinomycetota > Actinomycetes > Micrococcales > Micrococcaceae > Pseudarthrobacter > Pseudarthrobacter raffinosi. The sequence continues at coordinate 35,973 of NZ_JAMXBG010000013.1, forward strand.
TGGCCACCCGCGCCCCCGATTTTGGCGACCTCGCCCCGTTCGACGGTTTCGGCGATTACGACGGCGTCCCCACAGCCGGGGCGGTCGAGTAACCAGTGAAGCCCATCAACCCTGTCCGCCTGCTGCTGATCGGCCTGGTCCTGACCGTGGCCGGCTGGTCGGCCACCGTGGTGACCACGCGCTACAGCATGGCCACGCCGGTTCTTCCGGCCACCGCGCTGGCCACCATGGGCGTGATTGTTGCCATCACACTGGTTCTTGGCATCCGCGTGCTCCGGTGGCGCAACAGCACCAAACGCAAGAAGGCGCTGGACCCGATCCTTGCCGCCAGGACCCTGGTGCTCGCCCAGGCGTGCGCCTACGCGGGCACCGTCCTGTTGGGCTGGCACGCGGGGATCTTCCTGGACCAGCTGCGCATCTGGAACCTGCGCAGCGACCAGGACATCACCTGGGTGGCAATCGCGATCGCTGCCGGCGGTCTGGTGATGATCGTCGTCGGCCTGCTGGTGGAGCGGTTCTGCAAGATCCCGCCCGAAGACACCGATGCAACGCCCGGTGAGGGGAAACCCGGCCGCGGGGTACGCGGCGAAGCCGCAGGGGAAGGCGAATATGCGTACAGAGGCGATTGATCCGCCGGGCATTACCTGGCAGCGGGTATCCCCGAAATACGTCACGGTGCGGCTGGTGCAGTGGGCCATAGGGAATCTGGTCACGGTGGTCGTCCTGAGCCTGCCCCTCGTTCTTGTCCTGCTCGGCTGGTGGCGCTGGCCCCCGCTGTGGCTGGCTATCACCGTCCCGGCGGTGACTCTGGTTCTGGCCATCTGGCGGCTGCTGCTGATTCCGCGCCAGGTGCGCGCCATCGGTTACGCCGAGCGCGACGATGACCTGCTGATCCGGGGCGGCATCTTTTTCCAACGGACCATGGCGGTTCCCTACGGCCGCATGCAATACGTGGACATCGGCGTGGGCCCGGTGGAACGCGGGCTGGGACTCTGCACGCTCAAACTCCACACCGCCTCGCCCGGAACCAACGCCACCATCCCCGGCCTGCCCGCTGTGGAAGGGGCACGCCTGCGCGAGCAGCTCGCCGCCCGCGGTGAAGCGAGGCTGGCAGGGCTGTGACGTCAAACGTTCCGGAGGCCGGCGCACCGACTGCGGTTCCGGTGGCGCCCGACGGCGAGTGGCTGCGTGTGCACCCGGCGTCCCCATTTGTGCGCGGCTGGGTGGCCCTGGCAGCCATCGGTTTCTTCTTCGGGCGGGACTTTTTCGAACGGTTGCTGCAAGGCCGTCCTCTGTTCGAGGAGGACTTCGCCGGCCGGGCACCCTGGCTGGTGGCCGGCGGCGGCATCGTCCTTGTGGTGACCGTGCTGGGCTTCATCCTGACCTGGTACTTCACCAAGTACCAGGTCGCCGAAGGGTACGTCCGGGTCAACTCCGGCTTCCTCTTCCGCCAGCAGCGCCAGGCCCGGCTGGACCGCGTCCAGGCCATCGACATCGTGCAGCCCCTCCTGGCCAGGATCTTCGGCCTCGCCGAACTCAAGTTCGAGGTGGCCGACGCCGGTGAATCGGCCGTCAAGCTGGCGTACCTGCGGATGGACGATGCCCGCCAGCTCCGGGCCACCATCCTGGCACGGGCCGCAGGCGTGGTCCCGGACCCGTCCCGGCCGCAGGGGGCCGCGCCCGAGGCGCCCGAATATCCGGTGCTCTCCGTGCCGCCGTCGCGCCTTATCGGTTCCCTGCTGCTCAGTGAGCAGAGCTTTTTTGTGGTGGTGGGCGGCATCGCCGCCGTGATCCTGTCCGCCGTGACGGACAACCGGAGCTTCTTTTTCTACCTGATCCCGGCGGTGCTGGGCCTCGCAGCCAGCTACTGGGGCTTCTTTAACAAGGGCTACAACTTCACCGCCGCCATTTCGCCGGACGGGATCCGGCTCCGCTACGGGCTCTTGGACACGCAGGCGCAGACGCTGCCCCCGGGCAGGGTCCAGGCGCTGAAAGTGGCACAGTCCCCACTATGGCGGATGTTCGGCTGGTACCGGATCCAGGTCAACGTGGCCGGGTACGGCGCAGTCGGGAGCAATGGCGAGACAGCGTCCCGGACCACGCTGCTGCCCGTAGGCAAGCTGCCCGACGTGATGTCCATGCTCGCGCTCGTGCTGCCGGATCCCGGCACACCAGAGCCCGGCCGCACCTTCGCTGCCGGGCTCACGGGGCTGGATTCCGACGGCGGATTTGTCACCACGCCGCACCGCGGCAGGTTCCTCGCGCCGCTGGGCTGGCGCCGCAATGGCTTCGCCACCACTGACACCGCCCTGCTGATCCGCTCGGGCCGGTGGTGGCGGGAACTGGTGGTGGTCCCGCACCAGCGCACCCAGTCAATGGCACTGCACCAGGGTCCGCTCGCCCGGCGGTTCCGTGTGGCGGACCTTGTCCTGCACACCACGGCGGGGCCGGTCTCGCCACGGCTCACCCAGGCCGGACTTGACGAGGCCCGGGGCCTTTTTGATGCCCAGTCCGCCCGCGCCCGGCTCGCCCGCAAGCGGCAGACCAGTGAACAATGGCTGGCAACGGTGGCGCCCGCTCCGGTGGCTGAGCCAGCTCCGGTGATTGAGCCTGTCGAACCCGCTAGTCCGGTGGTTGAGCCTGCCGAAACCAGTCCCCCACAGGAAGGCCCGCAACGTGGCTAAGCCCGGGCGCCTTGGCGTCGGAATCATCGGTGCCGGGAAAGTGGGCGCCGTCCTTGGTGCGGCGTTGCGCTCAGCCGAGCACGCCGTCGTCGGGGTTTCTGCGGTGTCCGAGGCCAGCCGTGAACGGGCGGAGACGCTGCTGCCCGGCGTGCCCATCCTGGAGATCCAGGAGATTGTGGAACGGTCTGAACTGGTGCTTCTGGCCGTGCCCGACGACGCCTTGGCCGGACTGGTGGACGGACTCGCCAAACTCGGGGCGTGGCAGCCCGGACAGATTGTGGCGCACACCTCGGGCAGGTTCGGCGTGGGGGTGCTTCGCCCGGTGCGCGCCGCCGGAGCCATCCCCCTTGCACTGCACCCCGCCATGACGTTCACGGGGATGGGCCTGGACCTGACACGACTGCTGGATTGCACCTTTGGCGTGACCGCTGATGCCGCGATGCTGCCCATTGCCCAGGCGCTAGTGGTGGAGATGGGTGCCGAACCCGTGGCCATCGCGGAGGGGGACCGGACGCTTTATCACACGGCCCTCGCCCATGGCTCGAACCATATGGTCACCCTGGTGGCGCAGGCTTCGCAGCTGCTCCGCGACGTTGGCGTCGACGCGCCGGAGCGGATGCTGGGGCCTTTGCTGCGGGCCACGCTGGAGAACGCGCTCGCTTCCGGCGAATCGGCGCTGACCGGGCCGGTGGCCCGCGGCGATGTGGGGACAGTGGCGGCCCACGCCGAGGCGTTAAGGGAGTACGACGCCGGTGCTCACGGCGATGTGCTGGAGGCTTACGTCGCCATGGCCCGTGCCACGGCACGGCGGGCCAGCAGCCGGGGGCTGCTCAAAGAGGATCAAGTGGGGGCCCTCCGCGCGGCCCTGGAAGAGGGAAACTGACATGGCCACGCAACTGGTGACAACGGCCGCAGAGCTCAGGGAGGCGAGTGCCCGGCTGCTCGCACAGAAGGCGGGCAGGTCCCAGGGCCTGGTGCCCACCATGGGCGCGCTGCATGAAGGCCACGCCCGGCTGGCGCGCACCGCCGTCGAACAGAACGACGTAGTGGTGGCGTCCATCTTTGTGAACCCGCTCCAGTTCGGCGATGCGGTGGATCTGGACCGGTACCCGCGCACGCTCGACGCCGATCTTGCCCTGCTTGAGGAACAGGGCGTGGACCTCGTGTTTGCGCCTCCGGTGGAAGAGGTCTATCCCGGCGGCGAGCCGCTGGTCCGCGTGACCGCCGGCACCCTGGGGGAAAAGTGGGAAGGCGCCACACGGCCGGGCCATTTCGACGGGGCCCTCACCGTGGTTGCCAAGCTGCTGCACTACGGCATCCCCGGCGCAGGGCTTCCACCGGCCGGTGCTTTTGCCTCAGGCGGCGGGGGACTGCCGGCCTATCGGGCCTATTTCGGGCAAAAGGACGCCCAGCAGCTGGCGCTGGTGCGCCGTATGGTGGCGGACCTGAATTTCCCCGTCGAAATTGTTGCCGTGCCCACCGTCCGGTCCGCGGACGGGCTGGCCCTTTCCAGCCGCAACCGGTTCCTCTCCGCAGAGGAGCGCGAGGCCGCCCTGGTGTTGTCACGGGCGCTGCGGCTCCTGGCGGAGCGGGCAACTGCCCACCAGCCGCTTGATCTGGAATCGGCCCGGGCCATGGTTGAATCGCAGTCGTTGGTGGGACTGGACTACTTCGACGTCGTGGATCCGCTCACCCTTGAGCCGCTGGCCGAGAACTGCTGGAAAGTCCCGTTCCGCGGCGAAGGCCTGGCTCTCATCGCCGCCAAGGTGGGGCCGGTCCGGCTGATCGACAACGTGCCGCTGAGCAGCTGACATGTAGGGTCCGCTTCCGGGGCGCTCAAGGCCTCGGATTCCTGTCCGTCTGTCTCGGCATGGGCTATGCTGAACTTGTTGCCCCAGACCCTGGCATCGCCTTATGTCGGCGTACTCCAGGAGGACAAATTTCACGCAGGGCACCCCAAACTTCTTCCGCAGTTATCCTCGGCCTTTTGTGTTGCCCGGCTCCTGTCTGCCCGGCGCAGCCGCATACACGGCAAGCGGGATGCTCGCGTGTATTCCCTATCCCCGTGGCCTACCGGCCACGCTCAAGTCAGGAGCGAATCCAATGATCCGCACAATCGATGACGGGCTGTCCTATCTCGTCAAAGTGAATCACGCGTCCGTCCTGGACGACTATTTGAATTCGGCCGTTGACATGGCCCGCCAGTTTGCCTCCAGCACTGGCCTGTGCGGGATTCTGGTAACCCGCCACGCACACGACACCTATACCGTTATGGTCAGCGAGGCCGTACTTTTCGGCGAGACCCGTGAGCGCCACGATCCCTAAGGTGGAGGGGGCGATGGCCAACCACGTCGCAGCTGACGGATTCACGCCGATCGGATGGCAGGCCTACGAAATTATCTACTCGATCTTGGAGGACCCGGCACCGGATCTGGCTGACGTCAAATGGCGCCTTCGCAGGTGTGTGGCCGCCCACCCGGGCGCACCGGAACGGGCGTTGCGTGACCACCTGATGGTCACCTCAGAGATGGCCAATGCCAACGGACAGGAAGGGCCGGACTGAGGCCCGGTCGGCGACGACGGGCGGGTTCGCCGCAATCTGTATCCTTGAAGTGACAACTCCGCCGTTCCGGTTCAGCCTGCCGCCGGATCTTTCACTGCGGGATGATTCAGGGATCAGAGGCTCACCATGGACATTGCACCCGATATGGTTGCCGGTGACCAGAACGTGTGTGCTCCATATCTGGAGAAGCTGCCCATAACGGGTGCCGCGGTGTCCCTCTTCGGCGGCTCTGCCGCGGAGACCCTGGTCTCCGCCAGCGACGAACTCGCCGCCCGCCTGGACGAACTGCAGTTCAACCTCGGCGAAGGCCCGCGGTGGCGGGCCCACAAGACCCGCTTGCCCGTGCTGATCCCCGACGCACAGTCCACAGCCGACGACGAATGGCCCATGTTCCGGCAGGCGATCGCCGGGACGGACGCAGCCGCGCTGTTCGTTTTTCCACTCACAGTAGGCGCGATGGACCTCGGTGTTGTTGAGCTGTATCACGCCGTTCGTGGAAACCTGAACCGGTCGGACCAGTCGATGGCGGCCGTACTTGCCGGGCAGACTTCCTGGTACCTCCTGCGCAAGATCCTGAGCCTCAGCTCAACGGATACGGATCCAGCCCTGGAGCCGGCGCTTATGTCGCGCCGCGAGATCCACCAGGCCACCGGGATGGTACTGGCGCAGTCTGGTGCTACGGCAGCGGAATCCTTGCTTTTGTTGCGTGCCTACGCTTTTGCCAATGACCTCACGTTGGGGGAGACGGCCGCCGCTGTGCTCGAAAGAAGGCTCAGCTTCGACACCGACAAGGGTGGGGCCAGCGGATCTGCCCTGCAGTAAAATAGGGCCATGGTAACCAGTACCCGCGCCGAGCGCGCCAGTGCGGCGTTCGTCAAGCTCACTGACACGCTGGTGGCCGACTACGACGTCGTGGATCTTCTGCATATCCTGGTGGAGGAATCCGTGGGTCTCCTTGACGTCGCAGCCGCGGGTCTGTTGCTTGCCGATCCCAGCGGAGAACTGCAGGTTGTCGCATCCACCAGCGAGCAGAGCCAACTCGTCGAGGTGCTCCAGCTTCAAGCCGGAGCCGGTCCCTGCGTTGAGTGCTACGTGACAGGGTCGGCAGTCTCAGTGGACGACATTGCCGGGCTTACCAAGTGGCTGGGTTTTCGCCAAGCCGCGCTGTCGCAGGGCTTCCGCTCCGTGCATGCTGTGCCCATGCGCGTTCACGGCAGGATTATCGGGGCCATGGGTCTGTTCGGGGCCCGGGAGGGTTTCCTGACTGCAGAGGATGCCGCGATCGGCCAGGCCCTTGCCGACGTCGCCACTATCAGCCTTATGCAGGAACGCACCATCAGGGAAGCGGTACTGGTCAACGAGCAGCTGCAGCTGGCATTGAACACCCGGGTGCTGATTGAGCAGGCCAAGGGCGTCATTGCCCATACCGCCGGGGTGGACATGGACGCGGCATTCAACCTGCTGCGGAACCATGCCCGCGCCAACAGCCAGAGCCTGCACATGACCGCCGGGCGCATTGTGGACCGCAGCCTCACGTTGTAAGGCAGGCTGTTACTGCGTTGATTCACCCTGCGGGTCGCGGTTGAGCATCAGCTGTTCAAGGAGTGCACGTTCGGGCTTGCCCGGGTTCTGGGCGACGCAGCGGCGCAACCTGGCCCGGGCCAGCTCCTCGCCGGGAGCCGTTCCACGGAGCACTTCATCAATGATTTCCTGCGCCTGCCACCGCAAGGATTCCCGCGCGAAGTGCCGGACCTCGGCGGACGCATCGGTGCTTTCTATCCAGGGGTCAGTGTCGCCACACGGGATAAAATCGAACGTTCGCTCTGCTGACATCGGGGCCTCCTTGCGCCAGGCCGACGGGCTTTAGAGGGTCCCGCCGGCGTCATCGCACTGCGTCTGGGAAAAACACTACAGCGAGTAAGACCGGTCTGTCTGCGCCTTGGAGTAAACTATTCGTACGATGATTTCCGATGCAGACCACACTGCAGAACCCGCGCTGTCTCCTGCGGAGTTAGCCGCCGAGGCGCCATTTCTTCCTGCCGATTCCCGGGGCCGGATCCTTGCAGTAGCCTACGAACTGTTTTCCCGCCGCGGTGTGCGGGACGTGGGGGTTAACGAACTGATCGAACGTTCCGGCGTGGCAAAGGCAACTTTTTACCGGCACTTCCCGTCCAAGGATGCACTGGTCTTGGCGTTCCTGGAGCAGCGGGACCAGGTATGGACAGTTGATGCCATCGTTGGCCAGGCCAAACTGCGCGGCACTACCCCCACTGAACAGCTCCTTGCCATCTTCGACGTCTTCGGCGACTGGTTCCTGCGCGACGACTTCGAGGCCTGCTCCTTCATCAACATCCTGCTGGAAATGGGCCCGGCCCATCCGCTGGGCCAGGCCAGCATTGACTACCTGGCCAGGATCAGGGGCCATGTGCAGGCCCTCGCGGAGCAGGCCGGGCTGGACCGCCCCGAGGATTTCGCCCGGTCGTGGCACATCCTGATGAAGGGGTCCATCGTCTCAGCCACCGAAGGGGACACCCAAGCGGCCAAGCGGGCCCAGCAGATGGCCAGCTGGCTGATTGAGCACCACCGCAGCTGACCACCCGGTCTCACAGTCACTTAAGCCCCGGCGCGAGCGGACACTTAAGCCACCTGCCCACGAATGCTCCGTTCCCTCAATGCCGAGCGCCGGATTGCACGGAGTCAACAGCACCTTGCCTATCCCGCCGGAAAGAGCGTCCCGACGACTGCCCGCGTCAGATCGTGGATCATTTCGGTCCGTTCGGCCTCGTCGGTGCTATCGGCGCCTTCGGTGAAGATCACCAGCGCATACGTTGTCCCGCCATGTTCCAAAAGGGCTGCGTCATGGAGGTTTCCTCCAAGCTGGCCGTATTTGTGATAGACGGTAATGCCGGGCCCCGAGGCGGCGGGGATTAGTTCCTCGTTGTTGGTTTCCTGCATGTACCCCAGCAACTGTGCGGTATTGATGGGGTTAAGCAGCCGTCCGGCGTACAGCTTCGTCAGGACCTGGGCCACTTCCCCGGGAGTCAGCCGGTTGTCTTCGGGATCGTAGGCTATGCCAATCGAGGCGGCATACTGGATCAGCCGCTGGTAGCCGAGCCTGTCCATCAACAGAAGCCAGGAATCATTGTTGCTGCTGTTGATCATGGACTTGAGCTGGAACGCGGCAGTGAAGTTCCCCAGCGTCTCATCGAGGCGCACTTCACCGGCCTCTACAAGCTTGAGATAGGCCGCTGCGGTGATGAGCTTGGCAGTGCTGGCCGCAGGATAGGCCGCCGTGTCGCCAAAAGTGCGGACCGGTCCGCCCGCTGTATCCGCGACGGCCACGCCAACGCGGAAGCCGGAGACCCTGCTGATAATCCTCGCGATGCTCCCGTCCTCGGCGCCTGCACCAACCGCGGCCATGGCGCCAACCGGCCCGGTCCCGGCGAAGGGGGCATTCACGGTTCCGGTGACGCCCTCAGAGCGGACCACGGCCGAAGTGACGGCAGCCAGCAAAACCATCAAAGCGGCAGCCACCGAAAGAACCAGGGACAACGGGCTTCGGCCAGCGCCGTGGTAGTGGCGGCCTGCCGGATATGCGGAGGAGTACGCGTCCAACTGGGGCTCCTGCCTGACCGCTTGCGCGGTCGAACATCACTAGAGGCCCCAGCCCCGACTCATAACTAAGTGCGCTGATTAAACCACACCGGCCAGCCAAAACGACCGCTCAGAAAAAGCCCGTGCCGAAGAAAATCCTGTTCGCCGGAATTACTCCGGCCGGTAGAGTGTTTGAACCTGCAGCGACGATGCTCGCGAGCCACTTCATTCTTACTCCCTGGGGGAACACCCATGTCTACAGAAGTCTCTTCGAACGCCTCCGGGCGGCCCGGGCCGGTTGCGGCGCCGAAGCCCGCGCCGGAGAAGATGTCCCGCGAATCGGTGACCATCATCGCCACCTTGCTCGTGGCGACCTTTGTGGTGATCCTGAACGAGACCATCATGAATGTTGCCCTGCAGCGGCTGATGGTTGACCTTGGCGTGGACGCGCCCACCGTCCAGTGGCTCTCCACCGGCTTTATGCTCACCATGGCCGTGGTCATCCCCACTACCGGGTTCATCCTCCAAAGCCTGTCCACGCGGGCCGTCTTTATGCTGGCCATGGGACTTTTCGCCGGCGGCACCGCCCTGGCCGCAGTGGCTCCAGGTTTTGAGATCCTGCTCCTGGCCCGCATCGTCCAGGCCGGCGGCACGGCCATCATGCTTCCGTTGCTGATGACCACCATCCTTACCCTCGTCCCGCTGGCCAAGCGCGGCGCTGTGATGGGCAACGTCAGTATCGCCATCTCCGTGGCACCGGCCATGGGGCCGACAGTCTCCGGGCTGATCCTGGAGCACTTCACCTGGCGCTTTATGTTCGTCTTTGTCCTGCCGGTCGCCTTGGCCGCGCTGGCCATCGGCGCCAAGTACCTGACGAACGTGGGCGAAACCGAGAAGACCAAGCTCGACTTCCTCTCCGTACTTCTGACGGTTCCTGCTTTCGGTGGCCTGGTGTACGGTCTCAGCCAGATCGGCGGCGGCCAAAGCGGTCCGAGCGCCGTGGCCATCGCCGCGCTGGTCATCGGAGTCGCCAGCCTGACGGTCTTTGTGCTCCGCCAGCTCCGGCTGCAGAAGGCCGAAGCCCCGCTGCTGGACCTCCGCGCCTTCAACTTCAGGATGTTCACGGTCTCCGTGCTGCTGATGGTGGTGGCCATGATGGCGCTCTTCGGCGGCGTGATCCTGCTGCCGCTCTACCTGCAGGAAATCCGCGGCCTGGGTTCGCTGGAGACCGGGCTCGCGCTGCTTCCGGGCGGGCTGGCGATGGGCCTGCTGGGCCCGTTCATCGGCCGGCTGTTCGACAAAGTGGGCCCGCTGCCGCTCACCGTCACCGGTTCCATACTCATGGTGCTGGCGCTGTGGCAATTTACAACGCTCGACGCCGGCACTCCGGTCTGGTGGATCGTCACCCTCCACGTGGGGCTGAGTTTCGGCCTGGCGCTGCTGTTCACCCCGGCATTTACCACCGGCCTGAACCCGCTGCCGCCGCATCTCTACTCGCACGGCTCGGCGATCATGAGCACCGCCCAGCAGGTAGCCGGCGCCGCCGGCACGGCGCTGCTGGTATCCATTTTCGCCGTCGTCTCGGCCGCGTCCGGCCTCGTTGCCGGCATGAGCGCAGCGTTCCTGACGGCAACCGTCATAGCCCTCGCCGCCGTCGTACTTTCCGCGATGATGCGCAAAACAGAAGGCGCCGCCCCGGGCAACGGCGTCCACTAGCGGACACCGCCAATCCAACGCGGGGTCACATTGCGCCCTTCCGGACCGCCGGATGGGGCGATAAGTGACCCGCGTTGGAGTGATGGAGGCTAGCCGGCGAAGAAGTCGCTCAGCTCGGTGATGAGCTTGTCCGGGGCGCGGAGGACGCCGTCGTGGCCGGCCCCCTGCAGGATGGTGTAGCTGGAGCCGGTCAGGATGTCATGGATCTGGCCGCAGGCGACACCGAAGTACGCGGGGCTCTTCTCGCCCACAATAATCAGCGTTTCCAGGGGCAGTTCCAGGAAGGGCTCGGCTGGCATGTCCGCGGCGATGATCGCTTTGATTTCCCGGACGCCGGTGCGCATCAGTTCACGCTGCTGCTTGCCTACGTGGGTGCCGGCGGTGAGCTTGTTGGCGATGGTGAGCATGGACAGCGGCATCCGTGAGAAGGCGCCGGTCTCCAGGCCCTTGGTGAGCACGGCCAGGGCGCGGTCGTCGTCCCCGGCAGCCGTGGCGCGTTCGTATTCAGTGGTCCAGTCGGCCTTCACACTGTGGTTCACGGACACAGCCGGGTCATACACGGCCAGCCGCTCCACCGGAAGGGTCCGGGCCGCGTGCAGGGCCACCGCGCCGCCGAAGCTGTGGCCAAAGACGTCGGTGCTGGACGTGTGTTTCATAACGGCGTCCAGGTCCCGGATGTCCGCGTCCAGCGTGTAGTCCTCGGCCTGCGGCGACGACGAACCCCGGCCCCTGCGGTTGAAGGTGTGGACCGGGCGGCCCAAGGCTGCGCTGAGCTTCTGGGCGAACTTTGTGTAGTCGGCGGCGGTCACCATGGAGGCCGGGACCACAACCACGCCGGAGCCGGCGGACGCCAGTTCAGCACCCGTGGAGTAGAGCTCCAGCGTGCCGCCGTCGGGGGTCTTGATGTTCTCGCTCGTCATGATCCGAGCCTAGCCGAGCAACCTGCGGAAAGCCTTAGCCCCTGAAGTATTCCGCGATGTCAGTGACAAGTTCCTTCACCGCGGCGGGAATGGAGCCGTGGAAGCCCTTGGGTGAGAGCTCGAACGTGCTCCCCGGGACGGCAGCATGAAGGCGCTGGGCCGTGACCTTGTAGTAGCTCGGGCTCTTGCCGCCCACCATAAAGTGCGTGTTGGCGGGCAGGACGGCGAAGTTCCTGGCATGCTCGGCTTCGTCATACGCGGCGCGCAGTTCGCCCACGCCGGTGGGCATCAGCTCCCGGAGCATCTTGTTCACCTTGGTGCGGGACACCACGGCCATCAGCCCAGCAAGGACCGGCTCGGGGATCTTTGAAAGCGCGGTGCCCGGCTGCATGCCTTTTTTCATCCGGGCCATGGCATGCCCCACCTTGCCGGCGTTCACCGCAGCCTCGAAATCGTCCAGCCAGGACATGTCGACGCTGCCGTCGATGTTGACGGCCGCGTCGTAGACCGCCAGCTTGTCCGGTTCGTGCGGGGTGCCCGCGAACTCCTGGACGGCGTTCAGGGCAACCGATCCGCCGAGGCTGTGGCCCAGGATGTTGCGGGCGCCCGTGGCATCCATGACCGTGCGGACATCGGCGATCTCCGTGGCCATGGAGTAGTCGGCCGGCTGCTCGGTGGAGTTGCCCCTGCCGCGCCGGTCATAGACATCCACGGCCCACCCGTCGCCCAGCCCGTCGGCCAATGCCATCGAGAACGGCCGGTAGATCAGGGCGGTGAGGAATGCACCGCCGATGACCACTACCCGGCGCTCTCCCGGCGCATCCTCGGTTCCGTAGCTGTACAAAGCCAGCCTGCCGCCGTCGTGCGTGGGGACTTCCTGTTCTTTCACGCTCCTCATCCTAGGCGCGCGGCAAAGCTCCCCATCGGCGAAGCGACCTACCGGCGCCTCCCCAGCTTCCGGGCCTGGCCGTCGCTGCCGCTGATGAACCGGGCAATCCGTACGGCGAGCCCCTTGCCGGGACGGATGGGCCCCTCGTGCAGCTGGCCGGGGACCACCTGGAAGGTGATGGACGGCACGGCGGCCGCCAGTTGCCGCCCCGTCTCGGCAAAATACGCCGGACTCCAGCCGCCGCTGAGCATCAGGACGGGGGTGGTGAGGGCGGTGAAATGGTCCAGTTCGGCTTCGGCGTCGAGTACGGCACGCATTTCGGTGACGGCCGTGGGCAGCAGCTGGCGCATCTCCGCGCCCAGGTTGGTCCTGGCCGAGAGGATGCTCAGCATTCGCAGCGCGCCGAGCGGGAGGTAGGACAGCGGGCCCGCCGTGGCCAGGCCCTGGACCAGGTGCGCCCAGGCGTGGTTGAGCTGGCCCGCAGTGACGGCATCCTCAAGCTCCGGCCGCCAGCGGTGGCTCAGGTTTCCGGACAGCGACACCGCGGCGTCATAGGTCACCAGCCGGCCCACGGGCAGGGTCCGGGCCGCCTGCAGCGCCACGAAGCCGCCGTAGCTGTGGGCCACCACATCCGTCGCGCCGGTCTGGCGCATGACCGCGGCAAGGTCACTGACTTCGGTCTTCACGGAATAGTCCTCCGGCTGCGGGGCTGACCCCGCCCTGCCGCGCCGGTTGTAGCAGTGCACCGGCCGGCACAGCAGGACGCTGAGCTTCCGGGCAAAGGGCCGGTAGAGGGCGTCGGTGACCAAAGTGCCGTGGATGAGTACGACGCCGGGAGGTCCCGCCGTCGCCGGGTCCAGCCCCGCGGGGGTGCGGAAGGAGTGCACGTCGAGGCGCCCGCCGTCCTCCGCTTCAACTTTCCACGTCTCCACAGCCCGAGTCTATGCCTGGGCGTCCGCCGGGAGCCGGCGGCGCGAACTCCCGGTAAACTTGGGGATTGTGACTTCCCAAAACACCCCCACCCCAAAAAATGCCCCAGAGCCGCTCGACGCCAGCGAGCAGATGCGCATCCGCATGGACAAGCGTGCAAAGCTGATCGAGCGGGGCACCGAGGCATATCCGGTGGGTGTGGAACGCACGCATTCCCTCACGGAGATCCGCGAAAAGTACGCGCACCTTGAGGCTGACGACACCACGGGCGACGTTGTAGGCGTCACGGGCCGCGTGGTTTTTGTGCGCAATACCGGCAAGCTCTGCTTCGCCACGCTCCAGGAAGGCGGCGTTGACGGCAAGGGCACCCGGCTGCAGGCGATGCTCAGCCTGGCCAACGTGGGCGAGGAAGCGCTCGCTGACTGGAAGGCGCTGGTGGACCTCGGCGACCACGTGTTCATCAAGGGCGAAGTGATTTCCTCCCGCCGCGGCGAGCTGTCCGTGATGGCCGAGTCCTGGTCCATGGCCTCCAAAGCACTCCGTCCGTTGCCGGTGTTGCACGCGGAACTGAACGAGGAAACCCGCGTCCGCCAGCGCTACGTTGACCTGATGGTGCGCGACGAAGCCCGGGAAATGGTTTACACCCGCGCCGCGATTACCCGTTCCATCCGCGAGAGCCTGCACCGCCACAGCTATGTCGAGGTGGAAACCCCCATCCTGCAGCTGGTCCACGGCGGCGCCCTGGCCCGCCCGTTCGAGACGCACATGAACGCGTTCGACCAGAAGATGACCCTTCGCATTGCCACCGAGCTTTACCTCAAGCGTGCTGTCGTGGGCGGGATCGACCGCGTCTACGACATGGGCCGCGTCTTCCGCAACGAGGGTGTGGACTCCACCCACAGCCCCGAATTCACCACCCTTGAGTGCTACGAAGCATGGGCGGACCAGTTCGTCATGGCCGAGCGCATCAAGGAGATCATCCTCGACGCCGCTGACGCCGCGGGTGTGGGCCGAACCCTCCAGACGGAAGCCGGGGAAATCAACCTCGACGGCGACTGGGCCTGGGTTTCGGTCTACCCGGGACTGTCCGACGCCGTTGGCCAGGAAGTCACACCTGATACGTCGCTTGAGGTGCTGCGCGAAATCGCCCAAAAGCACGAGGTCAAGGTGGACCCGAAGTGGGACGCCGAGAAACTGGCCGTGGAACTGTTCGGCGAAATTGTGGAGCCCACACTGCTGAACCCCACGTTTGTGTACGACTACCCGCCGTCTGCCCAGCCGCTGGCCCGCCCGCACCGGGAGGACGGCCGGCTGATCGAAGCTTGGGACCTCATCATCGGCGGCATGGAACGCGGCACGGCCTTCTCCGAGCTGATCGACCCCGTCATCCAGCGTGAGCGGCTGACCGAACAGTCGCGGCACGCTGCTGCGGGCGATGTCGAGGCCATGCAGCTGGACGAGGACTTCCTGCGGGCCCTCGAATACGGCGCGCCGCCCATGGGCGGCATCGGTCTGGGTATTGACCGGCTGGTTATGTTGTTCACCGGCGCCGGTATCCGCGAAACCATCCTTTTCCCGCTTCTGAAGCCCGAAGGCCACTAATCATGGAATATGTAGCCGTACTGCTGCCGTCGCTCGTGGTTGGCCTGCTTTTCTGGTTCGCCATGAAATCCATCTTCAATGCCGATAAGTCCGAGCGGCAGGCGGAAAAGCGTGCCCAAGCCGAGGCGGACGCGCGTTCCACCGCGCCATTGAAGGAACAGAACCCGGAAACGGACAAATAGCTCGGAAGAGCTTTCTGCGGACTCCTGTGGATATCCACAGGAACGATCCGACGCTTTGACGCGTTGCCATAAAGAGGTTCATACTTTTAATAGGAACATCCTCATTTTCTGACAACCGAACCTTTCCAAGAGGAAGACATATTTAATGGCACAGAAAGTAAACATCATCCTCGTCGATGATCTGGATGGGGGATCTGCGGACGAGAACGTCCGTTTTGGCCTCGATGGGGTCAGCTACGAAATCGATCTGTCCTCGGCCAACGCGGCCGAGCTCCGTTCTGCCCTGGAGCGCTTTGTTGCTGCCGGGCGCAAGACCTCGGCCGGCAGAGCCACCCGCACCAAAGCGGTGGTAGGTCCCCGTACCAACGACTCCGCGCAGATCCGTCAATGGGCGCGGGATAACGGCTACACGGTTAACAGCCGCGGCCGAATTCAGGCTGAAATCCAGGAAGCCTACCAAAAGGCAAATTCCTGACCTACGCCTCTCCGACGGCGTATTAGGCCCTGTCTTCACCTTCGGGTGGGGGCAGGGTTTTTTGATGCCAATTTTGAATGCGCAAAGACGGGCTTGGGTATGCGCAAAATCCTTGCTGACTAACGGCCTCCGGTCGTACCGTTGGGCTAATCGTCGCGCAATTTCCTTGGGATGAGCCGGCGATTCGGTTTGAGCCTTCGGTCTGGGACGCCCGCTCGAATTCGCCCACTCGAATGTATACGCGGCGGGAGCCTGGAATGTCTGGAATTAGCGGGTCTCGGCGATTTACGGCAGTCCTGGCGACGCTGATTCTCCTGCTGGCTGTGCCTCTCGGCGCTCCGGCATTCGCGGATGATGAAGTGCGCTTAAGCGTCGTCCTGGATTCGACGGAACTCCTGGCCAGCATCAATGCGAGTCCGGGCCCCGCAATTGCCACCGACGTCACCTTTGAGGTCTTCAACGCCATTGATGGCGGCCTTGTGCTTGCGATCCCGCAAACGGCAAGTTCGGGCGTGGCAAGCACGTCGTTCGATCTGACGAATGGAACATACAAGATCAGGACCACCGCCGCAGGATTCCTTGAAAGCTGGTACACAGCATCTTCAGGCCGCGATGACGGCGCTTTCGCGGAATTGCTTGGCTACCAGGACAGTTCGCCGTGGGCCAGCCGCGTTGGCCGTTCCGCGGGTTCCTGCAGCCGGTGGATAACGGCGGCACCCTGAACGCCATGAAGGCAGGCGCTGCCGCGCCCATCAAGTTGGGGGTCGGCGGGAACCGGGGGCTGGATATCCTGGCGGCGGGAGCACCGTCGTCGTCCGCTATAGCGTGCCCCGGCGGCACCGCGCCGGACGAAGTGGAGCAGACTGTCGCCGCGGGAGGCAGTTCGCTGAGCTACGCGGCCGGCTCCGATACCTACACCTACGTGTGGAAAACCCAGAAAGACTGGGCAGGGACGTGCCGGCAATTCACACTGGGACTGAACGACGGGACAACACACACGGCGCTGTTCGACTTCCGGAAGTAGCGCGCTGTTGCAATCTCACGGCTGACCCAACGCTGCCCAGGCAACGCTGAGCGCGACCAGTGCGGCCAGCGACAGCCAGGTGCGGTGGATGTTCCACCGGGTCCACCGGCGTTCGAACGATTTATTCAAGGGGATGTTCGCGGCGAAGGTGATGACCAGCGTGGCCGTGTAGCAGGCCAGGGAAACAGAGAGGGGGAGTGCGCTGGCAAGCCCGTCGGCCCACGAAAAGGCTGCCGAGCCCGCCAATGCGAGGAAGGCGCCGACAAAGCTCAGCGCGAACACCGGATTCTGGATGGCGGTATTGATCCCGGACATGGCACTGACAAATGTCGCATCATCGGTGGCGCGCAGCCCCGGCATCACCGAGCAGGCGTAGGAGTAGTAGAGCCCGCCAATCCCGGCGAGGGCTACGGTCGCGGCGGTCATGAGCAGGGTGATGACTTCCATGACGTTTCTCCTTGCTTGAGGTTCTTGCATTGATCCAAGCGGTGCAGGGTGACGGGAGGTTGAACACGTCATGTTTCCCCTGTGGCGAACACGCTCCCCAAGTGGGGGTCCGCCACGTAGCATCAAAGTACGTCGTAGCTAGGAGTGTGGCGAAAATGTTTGAGCGATTTACGGACCGTGCCCGTCGCGTAGTTGTGCTTGCCCAAGAAGAGGCACGCATGCTGAACCACAATTACATTGGTACCGAACACATCCTCTTGGGTCTGATCCATGAAGGTGAAGGCGTTGCCGCCAAAGCTCTTGAGTCCTTGAGCATTTCGCTCGACGGCGTGCGCGAACAGGTACAGGAGATCATCGGCCAGGGCCAGCAGGCCCCATCCGGCCACATCCCCTTCACCCCGCGCGCCAAGAAGGTGCTGGAACTCTCGCTGCGGGAAGCCCTGCAGCTGGGCCATAACTACATCGGCACGGAGCACATCCTGCTGGGCCTCATCCGCGAGGGTGAGGGTGTGGCCGCCCAGGTGCTGGTCAAGCTCGGCGCAGACCTTAACCGCGTCCGCCAGCAGGTCATTCAGCTCCTCTCCGGCTACCAGGGCAAGGAGACTACCGGCGCCGGCGTCGGTCCCGGCCAGCCCGAGGGCACTCCCGCCGGTTCCGTGGTCCTGGACCAGTTCGGCCGCAACCTCACGCAGGCTGCGCGCGAGAACAAGCTGGACCCGGTGATCGGACGCGAGTCCGAGATGGAACGCGTTATGCAGGTCCTGTCGCGCCGCACCAAGAACAACCCTGTCCTGATCGGTGAGCCCGGCGTCGGCAAGACCGCCGTCGTCGAAGGCCTCGCCCAGGCGATTGTCCGCGGCGACGTCCCGGAAACCATCAAGGACAAGCAGCTGTACACCCTGGACCTCGGTTCACTCGTGGCCGGCTCCCGGTACCGCGGTGACTTCGAAGAGCGCCTGAAGAAGGTCCTGAAGGAAATCCGCACCCGCGGCGACATCATCCTCTTCATCGACGAGATCCACACGCTTGTGGGTGCCGGTGCGGCCGAGGGTGCGATCGATGCTGCGTCCATCCTGAAGCCCATGCTGGCCCGCGGTGAACTGCAGACCATCGGTGCCACCACCTTGGATGAGTACCGCAAGCACATCGAGAAGGATGCCGCGCTTGAGCGCCGCTTCCAGCCGATCCAGGTCAAGGAGCCCTCCGTCGCGCACGCGATCGAGATCCTCAAGGGCCTGCGTGACCGCTACGAGGCGCACCACCGCGTCACCATCACCGACGGCGCCCTCGCGTCGGCCGCGAACCTCTCCGAGCGCTACATCTCGGACCGCTTCCTGCCGGACAAGGCCATCGACCTGATCGATGAGGCCGGTGCCCGGTTGCGCATCCGCCGGATGACCGCTCCGCCGGAGCTGAAGGCCATGGATGAGCGGATCGCCAAGCTGAAGATGGAGAAGGAATCCGCCATCGACGCGCAGGACTTCGAAGGCGCCGCTTCGCTCCGGGACAAGGAGCAGAAGCTCATTACCGAGCGCTCCGAGAAGGAACGCCACTGGAAGTCCGGCGGTATGGATGACATTTCCGAGGTGGATGAGGATCTCATCGCCGAGGTATTGGCCAACTCCACCGGCATCCCGGTCTTCAAGCTGACCGAGGAAGAGTCCACGCGCCTGCTGAAGATGGAAGACGAACTGCACAAGCGTGTGGTGGGCCAGAACGAGGCCATCAGGTCCCTGTCCCAGGCAATCCGCCGTACCCGTGCAGGCCTGAAGGACCCCAAGCGTCCGGGCGGCTCGTTCATCTTCGCCGGCCCCACCGGCGTCGGCAAGACCGAGCTCGCCAAGGCCCTGGCCGAATTCCTGTTCGGTGACGAGGACGCCCTCATCACGCTGGACATGTCCGAGTACTCGGAGAAGCACACCGTTTCACGGCTCTTCGGTGCCCCTCCGGGCTATGTCGGCTACGAAGAGGGTGGCCAGCTCACCGAGAAGGTCCGCCGTCGTCCGTTCTCCGTGGTCCTGTTCGACGAAGTGGAGAAGGCGCACGCTGACCTCTTCAACTCACTCCTGCAGATCCTGGAAGACGGCCGCCTGACCGACTCCCAGGGCCGCGTGGTGGACTTCAAGAACACCGTGATCATCATGACCACAAACCTGGGCACCCGGGACATCTCCAAGAGCGTGGCCACCGGCTTCCAGTCCGGCACAGACACGCAGACCGGCTACAACCGGATGCGCGCCCGTGTGACGGAAGAGCTCAAGCAGCACTTCCGTCCGGAGTTCCTGAACCGTGTGGATGACGTTGTGGTGTTCCCGCAGCTCACCCAGGACGAGATCATCGAGATCGTGGACATGTTCGTTGGCCGCCTGGAGAAGCGCCTCAAGGACAAGGACATGGGCATCGAGCTCACCACCGCGGCCAAGGTGCTCCTGGCGACCCGCGGCTACGATCCCGCCATGGGTGCCCGGCCGCTGCGCCGCACCATCCAGCGCGAGATCGAGGACCAGCTCTCCGAGAAGATCCTGTTCGGCGAGCTCCACGCCGGCGACATCGTTGTAGTGGACGTGGACGGCGAAGGCGACGACGCCAAGTTCACGTTCGCCGGCAACGCCAAGCCGCGCATCCCGGAGATCGCCCCCAGCGTCTAAGGCAAGACAGCCAAGGCCCCGCCCGCGCCCCAGAGGAGCAGGCGGGGCCTTTGCGTTGTCCGGGTCCTCGTCCATGCCATGACCCCGACGCGGTCTGCGCAAGACACCGGGCCCTCAGCTATCCACCGCCGTCATGATTCTCGGCCTGGTCCTGGAGGACTGATCGTCGATACGTGCTTGGCGTGAATCCTAGGAACTTTTGAAAGTCGTTCGTCAGATGGGCATGGTCGGTGTAGCCGAGTTCGGCAGCTATCGCCGCGAGGTCTGTCGCCGGGTCGGTCCGTGACCGGTCAGCGGCCTCTTGCAGGCGGCGCCTTCGGATAAGCGCGGACGGGCTCAGGCCGATGTACTTCCGCGCTGCCCGTTGCAGGGTTCTCGGCGAAACAAATAGACGCGCGGCAACGTCTTCAATGCGGGTCACGTCGGCGCATGTTCCGATCATGTCCATCATCGCGTTGGCAAGGATGCCTTCCTCGGACACCTCTGGACTCTGCGCTACTAGCCAGCCGGTGAAAGCCTCCACCGCGCGTTGTCGACGTTCCCCTGGATCGGTTCCCCTCATCGCCTCCGACACCGAGGCATGCAGATCCGCGAGCGGTAGTGGCAGCTGGGAATCCCGCAGGCTCCCCGGGTCATCCGTGAAACGTGGAACCAGCGCGGGACGCAGGAGGGCCCCAACCGCCCAGCCCCGGCCCGTGAGATCGCGATGCGATCGACGGGTTGTTGGGCCTGCGAACTCAACGAGATCCTTTTGGACCACAAGATTGGACGTCGGGAACGCGATCACGTGCTGGCGGGACGTGTGCCCTGGCTCAATGTCCCACTCGGGGATCCAAAACCACTGCACCAGGTTCGTGACGGACTCAGACGCCGGCACACGGTGAAATGTGGGGAGCCGGGCCGGGTAGAGGATTCCCTTGTACGAACCCACCATGGGGGGACACTCCTTATCCAGGCTGTCGCAATTCTCCAAGCCGCTGAGCCGGCCTGTGCGTACCGTGAGATCTATGACTGATACTACAAGCCCCGAACTGACCAACGCCGCCGATGGCAAGCACACGAAATCCGGCATCCCGCACGGCTTCACGAGCCTCACGCCGTTCCTTGCGATCCCTTCTGCCAAGGAGGCGATCACCTTCTACCAGGACGTCTTCGGCGCGCGCACAGTAAATGTCACCGAGATCGGCGGAATCGTCGTCCACGCCGAACTTGACTTCGGTCAGGGGCGACTCCAGATTGGAGAGCCCAACCCGGACTACCACCTCGTTCCGGCGCCGAACGGCGACGATGATTGCTACTCGATCGGCTTCTACTGCGCCGACGCGGACGCTCTTATTGCGCGGGCCGAGCGGATGGGGGCTACCGTTCGGGATCCGCTGTCCACATTTGTCTCGGGAGACAGATTCGCCAGCATCCGGGACCCCTACGGTGTGCGCTGGTCCGTCATGACTCGCGTGGAGGACCTCTCCGAAGAGGAAAGCACCCAGCGCGTCGCCGACTGGGCCGCCAAACAAGGCTGACTGCGTCCTCCGGGAGCGCCGAGGACGCCGGGCTGCCATCGTAGGATGGACCCTGTGACTGACTCCTTCCATATCCGTTCTGCACGTACCAGTGACGTGGCCGCCATCAAGCGCCTTGTGGCGCCGTTGGCTGAGCAGCGGATTCTCATGGCGAAAGAGACCGTTGCCTATTACGAAAGCCTCCAGGAGTTCCGGATCGCAGAAGCCGACGACGGCGAAGTCATCGGCTGCGGCGCCCTGCACGTTATGTGGGAGGATCTCGCCGAAGTCCGCACGCTGGCCGCATCGGACGCGTGGCGCGGCAAGGGTGTAGGTCACGTGCTGGTGGAAAGCCTGCTGGCCGAGGCCCGTGAACTGGGCGTGGCCCGAGTCTTCTGCCTCACGTTCGAGGTGGATTTTTTCAAACGCCATGGCTTCGAGGTCATGGCCGACCAGACGGCCGTGGACCCGGTGGTCTACTCCGAGCTGCTGCGTTCCCATGACGAAGGCGTTGCCGAGTTCCTGGACCTGGCGCGGGTCAAGCCCAACACCCTGGGCAACACCCGCATGATCAAGACCCTCTAGACACCCCCAATCACCCTGCCGCCGACGATAGCGGCAAGAAGTCACCCTGTGACATAAATAGCTTTATGTCGAATTGATGGATAAACTGACAGGGTTGCAGTGTGGGGCCTGCCGTAAGGGACAGCCATTGGGGGGCTGTCCCTTACCGCTTCCGCCGCATCGTCGCAGGCTACCGGACTTCAGGCGCCGGTAGTAGGGTCAAAGTGCATCCTCCAGGACGCACCCACACCCCAGGAGTTCTGCCATGAAAAAGCTCATCAATGATCCCCGTTCCGTGGTTGACGAATCCGTCGAGGGATTCGGTCTGGCCCACGCTGGACTGGTCACCGTCACTGCCGATCCGAAGTACGTCACGCGCAAAGACGCGCCGGTGGCAGGGAAGGTCGGACTAGTTTCCGGCGGGGGAAGCGGCCACGAGCCGCTCCACGCCGGGTTTGTCGGGCTGGGAATGCTCGACGCCGCCGTGCCGGGGGCGGTGTTCACCTCGCCGACGCCGGACCAGATTCTTCCGGCGACGCTCGCCGTTAACTCGGGTGCCGGCGTCGTCCATATCGTGAAGAACTACACCGGCGACGTCCTGAACTTTGAGACCGCAGCGGAGCTGGCGCAGGCCGAAGGCGTGGACATCCGCACGGTCCTGGTCAATGACGACGTCGCGGTGGAGGACTCCCTGTATACGGCAGGCCGCCGCGGAGTGGGCGGCACCGTTCTGGTCGAGAAAATCGCCGGCGCCGCGGCTGAACGTGGTGACAGCCTCGATGCCGTGGCCGCGATCGGTGACCGCGTCAACAGCAACGTCCGCACCATGGGGGTTGCGCTGTCCGCGTGCACAGTACCGCATGCGGGAACGCCCAGTTTCGACCTGGCGGATGATGAGATCGAGATCGGCATCGGCATCCATGGCGAGCCCGGCCGGCACAAAATCCCGATGGAGAACGCTGACGGCATCACGGACCGCCTGCTGGACCCGGTCCTCAGCGACCTGGGCATCACCGGGGGAGAGAAAGTCCTGCTGTTTGTCAATGGCATGGGCGGGACCCCGCTGAGCGAGCTGTACATTGTTTACCGCCGCGCTGCCCAGGTGATCGCAGAACGTGGAGCCGCCGTCGAACGCTCGCTGGTAGGGAACTACATCACGTCCCTGGAAATGCAGGGCTGCTCCATCTCGGTGCTCCGGCTCGACGATGAACTGACGCACCTGTGGGACGCTCCGGTGCACACCGCAGCCCTGCGTTGGGGCGTGTAACCGTGGTGCTGGACGTGAAATGGGCCGTCAGATGGCTGACTCTCTGCGCCCAGGCCATGGCGGAAAACCGGGTGTGGCTCATCGAACTTGACCGTGCGATCGGGGACTCGGACCACGGCGAGAACATGGACCGCGGGTTCCAGGCGGTGCTGGAGAAACTGGCTGAAGCGCAGCCTGAGACGCCCGGCGCGGCCCTGAAGCTGACTGCCATGACCCTTATGTCCAAGGTGGGCGGCGCCGCAGGTCCCTTGTACGGAACCGCGTTCCTGCGCGCTTCCACTGCTTTGGGCGATGCCGCCGAGATTGATCCGGGGCGGCTCGCCGACGCGCTTGTGGCTGCCCGCGATGGGATCGTGGCCAGGGGCAAGGCTGAGTCCGGCGACAAGACCATGGTGGATGCCTGGACCCCCGCCGCGGAGGCAGCGCAGGCCGCTGCGGCGGACGGCGCAGGCACCGTCCTTGGAGTGCTGGTCGCAGCCGCTGAGGCGGCTGAGGCTGGCGCCGTGGCCACCGAGCCCCTGGTCGCCCGCAAGGGCCGCGCCAGTTATCTGGGGGAGCGGAGCGCGGGGCACCGCGATCCGGGCGCCGCCTCCAGCGCCCTCATTCTGCGGGCCGCCGTTGGGGCCGCAGCGTGACGGTGCGCCTGGTGGTGGTGTCCCATAGCGAGAAAATTGCCGACGGCGCCGTGGAGCTCGCCGCCCAGATGGCGCCCGACGTCGTCATCCTCGCCGCCGGGGGCACCGCCGACGGCAGGATCGGAACGAGCCTGGAGAAAGTCATGTCTGCCCTGGACCAGGCGGCCGGCGGCGATGGCGTGGTGGTCCTGACGGACCTGGGATCTGCAGTGATGACGGCGGAATCGGCCCTGGAGCTCGTGGAGGAGCCAGCCGGCGTGCTCCTGGCGGACGCGCCCTTGGTGGAAGGCCTCGTGGCTGCCGCCGTGGCCGCACAGGGCGGCGCCGACGTGAAGGCAGTCAAACGTGCCGCCGAAGCGGTCTACGGATTGGGACCGGAGGTGGCGGCTGCTTCGCGGGTGCTCGCCGAAAGCACCGTGGCTGAAGGGTCCGTCACCGGTTCAGGGCCGGACTTCACCGGCGACTTCGAACTGGTGAATGAGGCCGGCATGCACGCCCGTCCGGCCGCCAAGATCGCGGGCGGTCTGGCGTCCCTCAACGCCGAGGTCACGGTCAACGGCGTGGATGGCGCGTCAATGACATCCCTGATGACCCTGGCGGCAGGCAAGGGATCCTTGCTCCATATCGAGGCTTGGGGGCCCGACGCCGAGCGTGCCCTGAACTACGTCGGCGGCCTGGTGCAGGCAGGCTTCGGCGAGCCGTAGGCCGTGGCCTGAGTTGCCTATTTTACCTGGCGGCTGCGGCCCAGACTAAAGGACCGCTTGTCCACGAGCAGGTACGTGCCGGCTCCCATCAGCAGGAAACCGCCGACGCCGACCACGATGATCTGCGTGCTGACCCCGACAATAAGCAACACCAGCCCGATCAGGCATGCGATGGCACCGAGGTAGATACGGCGCCCAAACCTGAGGCCCACGGAGCCGGTCGAGAGTTCCTCGGCGAGCCTCGGATCGTCTGCCGCCAGGCCCGATTCCAGCTCCTCGAGCTGTTTCCGCTCCCGATCTGAAAGTGGCATCCTTACCCCTTCCCGGCGGGGAACCTGTTCTAAATCCAACGTTGCCGATGCTGGTAATACAGACCGTAGAAGTGTCCTGAGTGGAAGTCAAGGGCGGGGTTTGACGGGGCTTATTTGTCGCCAGCGAGGGCGGTCAAACGGCTTGTCGCAGTCCCTCGGCGTCGAGAATCACCGAAGCCGTGACAAACCTCCCGCAATGCTCCCCGTAGGGGTGGGCCCCGCGGGGCCGGAAATCCAAGGTGCGCACAGGGAGGGCGGATCCGCCAGCAGAAGTACCCGTGGCGGTCAGCGCCATCGGGGCCTCCGTGAGGGACTCCAGCATCAGCATCCCGATCATGGTCCCGTCCGGGGAAGCCGTGGCAGAGCAGACGCCGTCCGGTGTGCAGCCTTGGTCGATGGATGCCGTTCCGTGAAACAGCTCGACGGGGGCTTCCTTGCAGACGCCGTCCTGGCAGGCCTTCAGGCGCAACGATCCCACGTGCGCCACGTACTCCCGCGCCACGGTAACGGAGACGGCAGTGGCCTGGGCGATGGCAGGGCACGGCTCCGGCACGGGGTAGTAGTAGTGGCAGCCGGAGGTGAGAACCGCCGTCGTCATCAGTGCCAGAAGTACCCCGGGCTTGCCCATACTTCAGCGTAAATCCGGAGCCGGAAGCCCGCATTGCTACCAGGAAAGTGATGCAAACATTGTTATGGCTGTGGCCCCAAAGATCACCATAATGAGACCTGTGGCCAGCCGGCCTTTGGCAACAGCGAAGACCGGCAGGGTGGATTCGGCGGGATTTGCCGGGTTGTAGACCACGGGTATGTGGGTGCCGATGATCGCCTGGTCCTGGCTGTAGATATCGGCCTGCCCCAGCCAGCGTTTGCCCCCGGCGTCCGCGAATTCGTACGACGGCGCAAACCGGTTCCGGCCGTTGCTCGCGGGTCCGTCCGTGCCGTGCAGGTTTCCCGTGACGGTGGCCGAAGCCTCCTGCCACCCCGCCATGGAACGTTTCCGGCGGAAGGACGCGGCCAGGGACAGCCCCATCAGGATCAGGCCTGCGGCAAGGAAAAGCCCGGGCAGCACGATGAACAGCAGTTTCAGGGACTCCACGGTTCAGCCCACCGGGAAGGCGCCGGCGACCCAGAACAGCAGCAGGGCGAAAAATACGAAGACCGGCATCAGGCACCCGATCACGATTTTCGATTCGGACGCCACCTGGAAAGACTGGTTGGGATTCGCCGGGTTGTAGGCCACTGCCAGGGGCGATCCCGGTGCCTGCCGGTTGGCGTACGAGACCTCGGATTCGCCGGCATACAGGGTCCCGTTGGGGTCGGCGAACTGGTACGTGGGGTAGAAGCGCCGGCTCCGCGTTGAGCCGCCTCCGCCATGTGTCCAGCCCGCGACGTTGCCGGTGACGGTCGCCTGGACCTTTGGCCAGCCGGCGATCAGTTTTTCCTGCCGCTTGGTCTTCCGCAGCGAACGGACCAGCGCAAAAATAACGCCCGCAACAAACAGTGCCCAGATGACGTACAACACGATTCTCATGAATTTCCCCCGGTTTGAGTCACCAGAAAGTATGCCATCCGGGCGCGGGCCACCCTAAAGGGGCCTCAGGCTGGCAGCCGGTAACCGCCCTGGTGTAGCTCGGCCAGCCCGTCGCCAAGGAGGCCGGCAATGGCACGTTCGAGCTGTTCCGGCGCGGAGTTCAGGCGGTGCAGTGCGGACAGGGGCACGCCGATTCCGTCCGCGGCGAAGCCCAGGTCAGCAGGCTCCCGCTGGAACATTTCCGCCGGCACGGGTGCGTCCGCACGCCGGAGCACAGCCATCACGGCACCCCGGACCTGCCGGTCAGTTCCGTGCCACGCCTGACCTTTGGGAGCGTACGACGGCGGCGGCTCGCCGGCTGCCAGCCACGCACAGGAGTCCCGCACCGGGCAGTCCGCGCACTTGGGCGCCCGCGCCGTGCAGACCAGCGCCCCCAGTTCCATTACCGCAGCATTCCAGTGCACGGAGGTCCCGACGTCGTCCGGCAGCAGTTCCGCCGCGAGCCGCATCTCCGCAGCGTTCAGCGATGGCGAGGGGAGCGCGACGCCGGATACCAGGCGCGCGTGCACACGCCGGATGTTCGTGTCCACCACAGTCTCCCGGAGTCCGAAGGCAAAGGCGGCAACGGCCGCGGCCGTGTAGCTGCCCACCCCGGGCAGGGCCAGCAGCTCCGTGTAGTTGCCGGGGACCTTGCCGCCGTGGTCGCGGACGATGGCAGCGGCGGCTGCGTGCAGGCGGAGTGCCCGGCGGGGGTAGCCGAGCCTGCCCCAGGAGCGGACGGCTTCCCCTGCAGGCTCGCCGGCGAGGGCGGCGGGGGTGGGCCAGCGCTTGAGCCATTCCCGCCAGACAGGAAGCACCCGCACCACTGGGGTCTGCTGCAGCATGATCTCGCTGACCAGGACTCCCCACGGTGAGCAGTGGCGTTCGCGCCAGGGCAAGTCCCTCGCCGTCTCAGCGAACCAGCCGGTGATCCTGCCGTGCAGCGCCGCGAGCTGGCCGGGGCGGAGGTCATCGGTGCCGAACGGGGCCGTAGCGGGGGCGCCGTCCGCGGGCATGGATGGGGAAAGGGTTGTAGCGTCGATCCCAACACTGTAGTGGATTCCCGGGCGCCCGCGCGAAGATGCCGCGGACAAACTGTGACCTAGCGTTGGCCGGGGGACCGGCGTGGTGGGACGGCAGAATCCGGTGGGTTCTCTAGCCTAGAAGGATGGGCAGGCAAGGCAATTCATCACCGCGCAAGACGGCATCCGCATCCGGTTCCCGGGGCGGGTCCGGAGCTACCCGGCAGCCGAGCGCAGCTGTCTACCGCCGTCGTCGGCTTTTTGTGGGAACCGCCCTGCTGATGGCGGTGGCGCTCACGTTCGGTGGCTTTGCGGTGGCCGGCGCCTTCAGCGGCACCGAGCAGGCATCCTCGACCGACGGCGCCACTGAAACGGCCCCCGCCCCCGGCGCATCGCCGTCGGAAACTGCGGGCAGCGAACCCACTCCCACACCCACGCCTTCCTGCAACCAAAACCTGGTGACGGTTTCCGCTTCGACCGACAAAGCCGCCTATGGCCCCGAGGAGAACCCGCTGCTTACCCTGAAGGTGACCAACGGCGGAACCATGCCGTGCGAGGTGAACATCGGAACGTCCCAGATGGAGTTCCTGGTGACCAGCGGCGCGGACAGGATCTTCTCGTCCAAGGACTGCCAGGCCAAAAGCCAAGACCTCGTAAAGACGATTGCCCCGGGCGCCAGCGATACGGCGAACTTCCCGTGGAGCCGGAACCGCACGCTGGAAGGCTGCAGCCCCATCGAGGCCAGACCAGGGGCCGGCGGGGCGTACTACATCTTCACGGCCAAGCTCGGCTCGAGGGCCAGCCCCAAGGCCGTGTTCCAGCTCAGCTGATCCGCCCTACCTTGGGCCCACGCCGGCGGGGAATCTAGAGGAAGCGGTCCAGCAGGCTGGCTTCGGCCATGCGGCTCAGGCCTTCGCGGACGGTCCGGGCGCGCTGGTCGCCGATGCCGTCAACGGTCATGAGGTCGTCGATGGTGGCCGCCATCAGGAACTGCAGGCCGCCGAAGTGGTCCACCAGGCGGTCGGCAACAGCCTTGGGGACTGCCTTGAGGCCGGACAGCAGCCGGTAACCGCGGGGCTGAACCACGGCGTCGAGGTTGGCCTCGCCGCCGGCAAAACCCACGATCCCGGAGATCTTGCCCAGGTCGATCAGCTCCGTGGGGCCGAGGTTCACCAGCGCGCTGACGGCCCGTTCGATGTCCTCCGCGGACGCGTCCGGTCCGGCGTAGTCGCGGATGATGACGTCGCTGCCGGGACCGCGGCCCACTGTCAGCTCATCGAGCTGGAGGGAAAGCAGGCGCCCGTCCTCGCCAAGTTCCAGGACGTACTGCGAGATTTCCTCGGAGATCCGGCGGACCATTTCCTGGCGCTGCAGGGTGACCGCGACGTCGCGGACGGTCACCATGGCCTCGATCTCCAGGGCGGACAGGGAACTGGTCACCTGGTCCAGCCGCGAACGGTACCGTTCCAGCGTGGCGAGGGCCTGGTTGGCGCGGGCCAGGACTTTTTCGGATCCCTCCAGCACGTGCCGGAGCCCGTTCACGTACAGGGCGATGATCTGCATGGACTGGCTGACGGAAATCACGGGAACGCCGGTCTGGATGGCCACACGCTCCGCCGTGCGGTGCCGGGTGCCGGATTCCTGGGTTTCGATGCTTGAGTCCGGGACCAGCTGGACCGCGGCGCGCAGAATGTTGCCGGCGTCCTTGTCGCAGATGATGGCGCCGTCCATCTTGGCCAGTTCACGGAGCCTTGTGGGGGAGAAGTCGATGCCGATGTCGAAACCGCCGGAGCAGATGGAATCGATGGTCCGGTCCGAGCCCAGCACAATCAGCGCACCGGTCCGCCCCCGGAGGATGCGTTCCAGCCCATCGCGCAACGGCGTGCCTGGAGCCACTCTGCCCAGAGTCGCCTTGAGCGATTCTTCGGGGCTCCGAGCCATAGGTGTTCCCTTCAAAGGTGCAGACTACCGCCCGCAGGTACGCCGGTTTTTTACACTCAGCCGGCAGGATCAAAAGTACTCAGTTTCCCGCAAGCTCAATGATAGAGGTAAGAAGCGGCAACAACCGCACGGACAAGCCCCAAAGTGCCCCTTTAGTGGGTGCCGCGAAGTGCCTCGGGAACGCGTACGACGGCGGCTGTCTGATAAGCATTTTGTGGCGTTTCACCGAAACAGCCCGCCGGACGGGGTGGTCACATCAGAATGATGAAACGAGGCGGTCGAGCGGCGGAGGCGCATGTCCGGCCGGCAATGCGTCGACGAGCAGACGCGCGTATCGGACCTTGTTGCCGCTGCGTCCCCCGAAGAACCGGCGTAACTGCGCCGTTATCGGCCGCTCTCGCTGTGACGGCTGGCGTTGGAGGATCCGGAACGACGCGAGTTCGCCCTGGGCCGCACGATCGACGGATGAACTCATCACGACTTCCAGACGTTCGTGCGGAGCAGGGAAGTGCCCCACCCGGGACGCGGCCGGAATCTGGGCTCGTGCTACCGCTCTGCGGGATCAGCTCCCCGTCATTCCACCGCTCGACGACAAGCTGCCGGGTATTAAATCGGCGCTTGCCTTGGACGGGGCGTTACTACTGATGATGCGCATAGGCGATCGCGCGATGGCGTTCTCGATCGTCGTCCCTCATGTGGATGTCTTGGAAGTGCTCTACCTCGCAGTTGACCCGGAAGCTTGGGGCAAGGGTCATGCGCGGCAACTCCTTGACCACCTCCGACACCACTCGGTTGAGGCACAGACTCCTATGGAGCTCTGGGTTATCGCCGACAACAAGAGAGCAATCTCCTCCTACGAAAGTGCCGGTTGGATTCCGACGTCCGAGACCAAGGTCCGCAACTCGGCGGGCCGGCTGGAACGCCGCTACATCCTGTCCCGGCGAAGGCTCCCCAAGCGGGACTCCGACATGGGCGCCCGCGATTGAATGGTGCGCCCCATAAACTGAGAGCCTCAGACAAATCAGCGTGAAAGACTCGCACAGTGAATGACGAGTCAGAAGGTGCCTTGCACCATATCGAACTGTGGGTGCCGGATCTTACTAGGGCCACGATTGAGTGGGGCTGGATCTTGTCTGCCTTGGGGTACGCGACCTACCAGACTTGGCCCCAGGGAATCAGTTGGCTGAAAGGCCCTACTTACATAGTTCTAGAAGAATCGCCGGACTTGAGTGGCCTGCATCATCAACGAACAGCGCCTGGTTTGAATCATCTGGCATTCATAGTGGCTAGCCGGCTACGTGTGGACACGCTGGCTAACGACGGTGCTGAGTACGGCTGGACGCAGTTGTTCCGGGAGAAGTATCCACATGCAGGAGGCAGCGGGCATTACGCCGCCTACCTCGAGAATTCAGACGGCTTCGAAATAGAGCTCGTGGCCACTCAATAGGACCACTCGCTAGCCATATCTTCATCGATGTCCCGTAGAGGGTTCCGTTGCGGGCAGGAGCTGGACGCCAAATCGGGCAGCGCTCGGTCCGCTCTGAGTGTGTCCGTTCACCGTCAGACTATCGGCGCCGCTTTGCTCGGGCGGCGAAATCGTCAAGGATCTGAACGACGTCCTTCGCAAGCCAAATTCGGTTTCGTCTTCCGTCTGTGATTTGGGTCAGAATGTTGGCGTCAACGAGGCGGTCGATGGCGACCTGAGCGTTGACAGCCGATATGCCAAGCTGAGCTGCGGCTGCGGCTGCGCCAATCACGGGTTGGCGAAGGAGAACGTCTACGAGCCGGTGGGCTGCCGAGTCTCGTCTTGCGCTGATGCGCCCTCGCCATTCGACTTGCACGATTTCCAGGTCGTTGATGAGGATACGGCCGTTGTGCACCGCCGCGAAGGATGCCTCGGCGAGTGAACGAACAACCGGGGCGATGTCTCCGGACCGGTACGCACTCAGGGAATCAAAGTAATGGCTGGTGTTGTGGAGCAAACCTGCGGAGACAGGAACGGCAACGTTTCGAGTGAGCTGTCCGCCGCGCAGCATCGACTGGATGAGAGCGCGACCGACCCTTCCGTTGCCATCGGGGAACGGGTGGATTGTCTCGAATTGGGCGTGAGCGATCGCGGTGTGAACGAGCACGGGAAGGTCGGCGCGATTGGCGAAGGTGCAGAGGTCGTCCATGAGCGCGGGGACCCGATCCTGATGGGGAGGGACAAACTGTGCGGTGTGCGGTCCGAGGCCCCCGCCACCGATCCAGACCTGCTGGTCACGCCAATGGCCGACGATTTCGGGATTGCTTTGCTCGAGCAGTGCGCGATGCATTTCCAGGATGGCGTGGCCGTCGATGGACTCGGACAGCGAAAGAGCTGCTTGCATGGCTCGGACGTTGCCGACGATGAGCTGCGCATTCTTCGAGGCGTGCTCACCGAGCTCCGCCAAGGCGATCTGCCGTGCGCCGCTCGTGAGGTTCTCGATTTCCGAGCTGGAGGCGCTCTCGGTGCGCAGGAGAATGGACGCGAATGGTGCCGCGATTTGACCTACTTCCGCATCGAAGCGGGCCAGCTCGCTCGCGGCCTCTTCAGTCAGCGCGTGCAGCTCGCTATCGAGCGAGATCGACTGGTCGGCGATGAATGCGGGCACCGCCGCCAAGTACGGACCCGCGGCCAAACGCTTCTGCGTTCGTGAGCCATACTCGTCCTGGACGCTGTGCCAGGGCCGTTCCTCATAGCCAAGCGGTGGCCAGGACGACCTCTCCTCAAACGTGGACATGGATCGAGTTTACCAATGCTTATTCACTTATCCATTGTTATGGCTTCTCGTTTTCTGCGCTTGTCCGCAGTCTGAAGTGCTGGTTTCCGGGGCGATAGGCTGCCACCTTCGGTGCGGGCCCGCCGCTGCGATAAACTTGGAACTTGGCTGTCACAGAGCCATGCTTCCCCTTGAGGCCTGCCGAGCGCCTTGGGGTAACCCCACCGCAGCGAAAGTAGCACCGTGTCCCAAGATGTCCTTAGCCCCGCCCGGGTCAACGAGATTCACAAACAGGCGGCCCGGCGTCGGACCTTTGCTGTCATTTCGCACCCCGACGCCGGCAAGTCCACCCTCACCGAGGCACTGGCGCTGCACGCGAAGGTGATCGGCACCGCCGGGGCCTCCAGCGGGAAGGCCAACCGCAAGGAAACGGTCTCGGACTGGATGCAGATGGAGAAGGACCGCGGCATCTCCATCAGCTCCGCCGCCCTGCAGTTCTCCTACCGGGACACCGTCATCAACCTGCTGGACACCCCCGGCCACGCGGACTTCTCCGAGGACACCTACCGCGTCCTGGCCGCCGTCGACTGCGCAGTGATGCTCGTGGACGCCGCCAAGGGCCTGGAAACGCAGACCATGAAGCTGTTTGAGGTCTGCAAGCAGCGCAACCTGCCCATCATCACCGTGATCAACAAGTGGGACCGGCCCGGCCTGGACGCGCTGGCGCTGATGGACGAGCTCACCGAGCGCACCGGCCTGCAGCCCATGCCGCTGACCTGGGCCGTGGGCATCTCCGGTGACTTCCGCGGTGTCTGGGACCTCCGCCAGGACCGCTTCGCCCGCTTCCAGCGCAACAATTCCGGCGCCAACATCGCGCTGACCGAGTACTTCACGCCCGAAGAGGCCGCCGAGACGCAGGGCAGCAACTGGACCGACGCCGTGGACGAGGCCGGCCTGGTCATCGAGTCCAACCTCGAATTCGACGTCGAAGCCTTCCATGCGGGCACCGCCACCCCCATCCTGTTCAGCTCCGCCGCCCTGAACTTCGGCGTGAAGGAACTGCTCGACGCCCTGGTCGATTTCGCGCCGCACGCCGCACCCCGGCCCGACGTTGAGGGCAGCCCGCGCCCGGTTGAATCATCCTTCTCCGGCTTTGTCTTCAAGGTCCAAGCCGGCATGAACAAGGCCCACCGCGACCACGTCGCCTTCATCCGCGTCTGCTCCGGCATCTTTGAGCGCGGCATGGTGGTCACGCAGACCCGCACCGGAAAGTCCTTCGCCACCAAGTACGCCCAGCAGGTGTTCGGCCGCGAACGCGAGGTCATCGACGAGGCCTACCCCGGCGACGTCGTGGGCCTGGTCAACGCCTCCACACTTCGCGTGGGCGACAGCCTCTTCCTCGAAGGCGCCGTGGAGTACCCGGCCATCCCGCTGTTCGCCCCGGAACACTTCCAGGTGGCCCGGTCCAAGGACCCCAGCAAGTTCAAGCAGTTCCGCCGCGGCATCGAGCAGCTCGAGCACGAGGGCGTCATCCAGGTGCTCCGCTCCGACGTCCGCGGCGACCAGGCGCCGGTGCTTGCCGCCGTCGGCCCCATGCAGTTCGAGGTGGTGGAGGACCGCATGGCGCATGACTTCAGCGCCCCCATGCGGCTCGAACGCCTGCCGTACTCCATCGCCAGGATTTCGACGGCGGACGCCATGCCCGCGCTGGCCAACGTGCCCGGCGCCGAGGTGCTGTTGAGGTCCGACGGCGAATACCTCGCCTTGTTCAACGACGTCTGGGCCCTGCGCCGGATCGAGAAGAACCACCCCGATCTGACCCTCGTGCCCATCGGCACCCACAACCCAGCAAAGTAGCGACCAATGCCTGCAGACCAACCCCGCGCGCTGATCACCGGCGCCGGCACCATCAACCCGCTCGGCTCCTCCGTGGCGGAAACCTGGACCGGCCTGCTGGCGGGACAGT
The DNA here is from genome assembly GCF_023913835.1 of Pseudarthrobacter raffinosi. NCBI lineage: Bacteria > Bacillati > Actinomycetota > Actinomycetes > Micrococcales > Micrococcaceae > Pseudarthrobacter > Pseudarthrobacter raffinosi. The sequence continues at coordinate 69,867 of NZ_JAMXBG010000013.1, forward strand.
CCGGCATCGCCGCACTGGACGAGGACTGGGCGGAACAACTGCCCGTGCGCATCGCCGGACAGGTCACCGCGGATCTCTCGGAGCACCTCACCACGCGCGAGCTGAAGCGCATGGACCGGTGCGGGCAACTGGCGCTGGTGGCTGCCCGGGAAGCCTGGCAGCAGGCCGGGGCGCCCGACGTCGACCCCGAACGGTTCGCCGTGGTGATCGGCTCCGCCTATGGCGGCCTGGGCTCCACCCTAGAACAGGACCGTGCGCTCGCCAGCGGCGGCCCGCGCCGGGTCTCGCCGCACACCCTCACCCGGCTTATGGTCAACGGCCCCGCGGCCTGGGTCTCCATTGACCTCGGCGCCCGCGGCGGAGCCCGGACCCCGGTCAGCGCCTGCGCGTCCGGCGCGGAAGCAATTGTCCAAGGCGCCGAAATGATCCGCTCCGGCGCGGCCGACGTCGTGATTGCCGGCGGCGTGGACGCCTCCGTGAACGACCTGGTGATCACCGGTTTCTCCCAGATCCGGGCACTCTCCACGCGCAACGGCGAACCCCATCTCGCGTCGCGCCCGTTCGACGGCGGCCGCGACGGCTTTGTCCTCGCGGAAGGCGCCGGCATTGTGGTGCTTGAGAGTGAAGCCCACGCCCTGGCGCGCGGCGCCGCCATCCTCGGCGCAGTGGCCGGCGGGGCGGTAACCTCCGACGCCAACGACATCGTGGCCGCGGACCCGGCCATGCAGCGGCGGGTCATGCAGAAGGCCCTGGAGTCGGCCGGAATGCAGGCTTCGGAGATCGGCTTCGTCCATGCGCACGCCACCTCCACCCCGGTAGGGGACCGGCTTGAAGCCCAGGCCATCAACGCCATTTTCGGTGCCGACGTGCCCGTGACCTCCACCAAAGGCCACACCGGCCACCTCCTGGGCGGCGCCGGTGCGCTCGCGGCGGTTGTGGTGGTCCAGGCCCTGCAGACCGGACAGCTCCCCGGAACCGCGAACGTCGAAGCGCTGGACCCCGAAGTGAACCTGAACATCGTCACTGAAAATGCCCACACGCTGGCGCCCGGCTCGGCCCCCGCCGGCCTGGTGAACGCTTTTGGCTTCGGCGGACACAGCGTTGCCCTTGTGATCACCGCCAGCTAGCCGGTCAGCCGGTTGCGCGGTGGTCCGCGAAATTCCTTCGGGGCTGCGCCGCGACACCGCGGGTCATTTTCTTGATCTGTTCAGGCCTGAGCCCCGTCAGGGATGCCAGCTCGAATTCGTCCAGAATCTGCTGCCTGCTGGCCTCGGCAAGCAGGTGCAGGCGCTCCATTTCGACTGCTGCCTTCGAGTCCTCCAAGGCGGTCAGTTCCCGCAGCAATCGTGTGATCGCACTGAGGTGCTCGGCCGCCGCGAGTCCTATCGGCTGCAGGTCGTCGAAGGCGCGGCCGGTCCGCCGCACCGCCAGGGCGGACAGGTGGGTGATCCGGGCCAGGTCCGCGACGGGAGTACCGTCCCGGATGGCCTGCGCCACAAATTGGTTGAGGCTTGCCCCGAGAGCCCGGATCCGGCTCGACCGGAAGCGGATGGCGCCCTGCTTGTCCGTGAGCAGCCGGCTGAGCTCTGCCCGTTGCTGATCCGCCGCTTGCCGGCGTTGCTCGCCTCGATAGCGGTAGCCTCCCCGGGCTGGGGATCGCACCGGGCTCCGGAGTGCCCCGCCGTCCCTTGCCGTTGCTGGTTGATGGCGGGCCATCGGTTCCTCTCCCTTGAACAGTACGCACAACGCTAGGCGTGTCCGCGGCTCCCGGGAAATACCTAAATCCGGTGCGGCAATAAGTGAATCGTGTGGGGTCGGGGCCATAAGGCTTCCTTATCTGTCCACGCAGAATACGTCTTATCCACAGCCGCCTGCAGTCCATAGGCTCGAATGACACAAGTCCCCTCACTGATGAACCATTGGAAGAGAACATGTCTGAATTCGTGCCTGCATCGCGTGTTTCACGCATCAAATCGTCTCCAAGCGTGGCCGCTGCCGCCCGCGTCCGGGAGCTCAAAGCAGAGGGCCGCAGCATTCTTGACCTCACCGTGGGGGAGCCGGACTTCGATACGCCGGAACACATCAAGGCCGCCGCCGTGCAGGCAATCGCCGACGGCGAAACCAAATACACCTCCGTGACCGGGACGCCCGCACTGCAGAAGGCCATCCTGCAGACCCTGGAGCTGAACACCGGCCTGCACTACTCCGCCAACGAAATAACCATCGGCGGCGGGGCCAAGCAGGTCATCTTCACCGCGTTTATGGCCTCCCTGGACGACGGCGACGAGGTCATCATTCCCGCCCCCTACTGGGTCTCCTATCCGGACATGGTCCTGGCCAACGACGGCCGGCCCGTGATCGTCCCCTGCGGCGAGGACTCGGGGTTCAAGCTCACCCCCGACGCCCTGCGCGCTGCCATCACCGACCGGACCAAGTGGCTGATCCTGAACACACCCTCCAACCCCACAGGGGCCGTCTACTCACGCACCGAACTGCGCGCGCTCACGGACGTCCTGGCCGGCTTTCCCCACGTCTTTGTCCTGACCGACGAAATTTATGACCAGATCTACTTCGGTGCAGGCAAGCTGACAGGCCTCGTGGAAGCGGCTCCCGAACTGAAGGACCGCGTCCTGGTAATCAACGGCGTCTCCAAGGCGTACGCGATGACGGGCTGGAGGCTCGGCTACGGCGCGGGTCCGGCCGGCCTGATCGGGGCCATCAACAAGCTGCAGTCACAGATTTCCTCGTGCCCGTCGTCGGTCAGCCAGGCGGCGGCCGCGGCCGCCCTCACGGGAGACCAGTCCTTCATCCGCACCAGCGGCGAGGTGTACCGCAGCCGCCGGGACGCCGCCGTCGCAGGCTTGAACGCGATCTCCGGGCTGTCATGCTCGACGCCGGAGGGGGCCTTCTACGCGTACGTGAACTGCGGCGGGGTACTTGGGAAGACGACGCCGGACGGCAGCGTCATCCGAGATGACCAGGACTTTGTGCTCTACCTCCTCGACCACGCATCCGTCGCTGCCATTCCGGGCTCCGCCTATGGGCTCGGGCCCTACTTCCGGATCTCGTATGCAACCAGCCTGGCCGTCATCGAAGAGGCTGCCGCCGCCATCGACAAAGCAGTCCAGGCCCTCAGCTGATCAATCCCCAAACCGAAGGACACAACATGATCCACGTCAAGACAAACGTTGACAGGCCGACGGCGGACGCCGTCCTCAGGCTGTCCAAGTTCTCCTCTGCGACCATCCACGAAGCCCAGGGCAGGAAGGGTGCGCTCAGTTCGAAGATCAAGCCGATTGACCGCAGCATGTCCTTCTGTGGACCCGCCACAACGGTCCGCTGCGCACCCCGCGACAACCTGATGCTGCAGGTTGCCATCCATTATGCGGAGCCGGGCGACGTTGTCCTGGTTGCCGCGGGCGAGTTCGAAGAGGCCGGGACGTTTGGCGACGTCCTGGGCAACGCCATGAAGGCCAAGGGTCTTGCCGCCATGGTGACCGACTCAGGGGTCCGGGACACCCAGGACCTGATCGAACTGGGTCTGCCGGTGTTCTCCGGCAGCGTCAGCATCAAGGGAACGGTCAAGGAAACCATCGGCCCCATCAACCACCCTGTGGTTTTTGGCGACGAGATCATCTACCCCGGTGACATCCTGCGCGGCGACGCCGACGGCGTGGTTGTGGTGCGCAAGGACGAAGTGGAAGATGTCATCCGGCTCTCCCAGGAACGGGACGACGCCGAGCGCGAACTTATCGGCCTGTACAAGGCCGGCGGCACCACCATCGAGCTGTGCAACCTCACCGAGGTACTCAAGGCCAAGGGCCTGCTGGTCGAAGAGGCCTAGCAACGGCTCCTCCGCGCCTGGCAGTGCCGCCGCAGACCTGACAGTGCCGCCGCAGAGTCGACCGCCGGGTGGATTCTGCGTGGTGCTGTCTGTCTGTCCGTCTTGTCTGTGTGTCGGGCAGCCAGTCAGGCGCTCAGGCGCGGGCGTGGAGGAACCGTTCCAATCGGCCCTCACCGAGGGATATCCCGAGGTGCACAATGTCCGGCTGGCAGCCGGGGGCATCACACGGGGCGGAGTAGGGCGCGCGCCCGTTTGATGTCAGCTCCGGTTTCAGTCCTTTTGGCCAGTGTGGTGGTTCCCAGTCCTGGTGTTCACTCTTGTAGTGCCGGCCAGTGGGCGAGATCCAGCCGGGTGGTTCGTTCTTTGTGGCTGGTGTGGGTTCCCAGGCGCTCGTGTGTCTCATGCGGTGATGTTTAGGGCAGGGTTGACCCAAATTCGATACGCCGGTGGTTCCGCCCTTGTCCCAGGCGAGGATGTGGTCCGCCTCGTTGTCCAGGGAATGGTTACTGCAGCCAGGGAAGGGGCACTTGCCGTCGCGCAGCCGGAGCCAGTTCCGCATGGCCTTGGTGAGACGGTAGTTGGCGCGGCCGATCTCCAGGGGTGCCCCGTCCCGCGGGTCAACCAGGACCCGGTAGAACGAATCGGCCCCGTTCGCCACGAGGTCCCGGGCCATCGAGGCCGGGATCGGGCCGTAGCCGTCAAGCATCGCCGGTTCCTCGGTGGCGCCGAGCAGGGAAAACACCGGGACCGTCACCATCACGAGGGCCCGGGGCGGCGGAACCTGCCCGGGATCATGTTCTGCGGGGTTCCCGCCGCCGAGGAGGGCGGCGGCGAAGATGTCGGCCCGTAGCTGTGTGAGGGTCAGGGGCTCGTCCGGGCCCTGCAAACCACGGGCGACGGCGGTGGTCCGGTTCCAGATCCCGGCCGCCTGGTCCGCGGGGAGGTAGGCCGAGAGCCATGCCATCCCGTCCTGATCCGGGGCGTACTCGACCCGACGATCCAGGACACCCTTTGCGTGCCGCTTCTCGATACTCTCCGTATGGTGGCGTTCCCGCCAGGTGCGGGCCCTGTGACGGAACCGGAACGCCGGCATTTCCCCTGCGGGACAGCCACCGGCCGCGTTCGGCGCATCCGGGTCCAGAAAGTGGGCCTCCAGCGACGCGGCACCGGCCGGGTCAAGGGTTGCGGCTTCATCCACCATGGCCCGCGCGTGCTGCCACGAAATGGTGCCCTCCTGCAGGGCGGACAGCGTCAGCGGCAAAGCGGTCGTCAGCAGCTGGGACTGGTTCAGCAACGCCCTCGCAGCCCTGTCGCCGATGGCCAGGACGCATGCGATCTCCGCGGTCACCGCGGCCTCTTGCGCCGAACCTTCCCCCGGTGAGGCGCCGGGAGGCGCTACAGATTCCGCCGTTTTAGCGAATTTCGCGGCGGCCTGGGCTTTCAGGGCAGCCATACGCGCATCCGACGCCGCCGCCCCGGCCAGAACGTCCAGGCAATCTTCGGCCAACCCATGCCGCGGATCGCCCTATAAAACGCATCGGAGCCTGATTCAGCCACAACGGCAGTAAGCACAGCAATGGCGGCATTGATGTCCTTGAATGCCTTCGCCACTGCTGGGTTTCCCATGTCTAAATCATCCAGCGGGGGTCTGACATTTTCCGCGGCTGGCCAGGCTTACCCTGCCTTCACGGTCGTCGACGCCAGAGGTGTCCGGTTACGCATGGTGTCGATCCTGCTTATTTCTGCCGACCAACGAGTTCAGCCAACCAGCGAGTGGGCCCTGGAAACGGCAAGCTGCGGTCCGGGCAGGGGATAAGCGGCCGGGCCGGTGGCGGTTTCGTCCAGGAGCCAGAGCGTCGCCCCTGACGCGCCCCTGGGCATGATGCTGCCTTCAAACACAAACACGGACTGACCGGGCTGTCCTTCGGGAAGCCAGAACCCGTTCGCGGGGCAGTGGGATCCGGTTCTCGCCGCCAAGCGGCTCCCGCTCGAAGGGACCCGGTGCGCACTGCTGATCTTTTTCACGATGTGCTCCCAATCAACTAATTCCACTGAAGAAATGATTACCGGTTCATCCGACATTTCATATTTCAAGATTAGTTTCGCGGAAGCGAGTTTACTAAGACCAAATCCACATGCCCTGATAAGGAAAAGCTTTGGATCCAAAGCTACCTTGTGTATTTAGCGCTCAGCATCTCCTGGAGCATTTCCTTCAACACCATCAGGACGGCCGATGCCGCCTCTGACAGTGGTTCGTGATCCGGCGTGCAGAGTGCTATTTTGCACTGCAGCCCTGGATCAAAAATCCGCAGGACCCGGAAGTCTTCCTCGTGGAAAAGTGCGTCGGCTGCTGACTTCGGCAAGATGGTGGCGCCCATGTCCGCCCGCAGGAGCCGGGTCAGGGAAGGCACGGATTCCACCTCGCCCACCAAGCGAAGGCTGAGTCCCTTGTCCCGCATGCCGGTCTCGACAATCTGGCGCAGGGTGTGGTTCTGCTCGGGAAGGAACAGGCCGAATTCCGCTGCCTCCTCAAGGGTGATCTCGCCCGACTTGGCTGCCGCCGTGTTCTTGCCGTTCACCACCAGGTGAAGATCCTCCACGATCATGGTGGTGAACTGCACGCCGCGGATGGGCCCAGGCTCGTAGATCAGGGCCATGTCCAGCCTGCCGTTCTTGATGGCCTCGCTCAGCACACCGCCGTAGATCTCCGTCAGGTGGAGCACGATGTCCGGGTAGCGCCGCGCTACTTCACTGATAATGCGCGGCGTCAGGCTCGAAGCCATGCTGTACGGTGCGATCGCTATTGACACGCGGCCGGCAGGGGCGGCCCCCGAACTCGCCACATCCTGGCGTGCCTGTTCGACCAGCCGAAGGATGGTCTGAGCGTGCCGGTAGAGCGTGTGGCCGGCGGCTGTGGGCTGCACGCCCTGCTTACTGCGGATGAGCAACCGCTGCTTCAGCTCGGTTTCCAGTGCGGAGACCTGCTGGCTCAGGGCAGGCTGGGCCACGTGCAGGGCTGCGGCAGCCTTCGTGATGCTCCCTGAGTCAACAATCTTCACGAAGTAGGCGAGTTTTCGAGTGTCCATACCGGCGTTTCTTTCGTCTGCGGCGCCCTGAAGCCCCGACGGGTCATATCCGGATTTTATGGAGGGATACGCAATAGGTCTTTGTGTGATCCACATCTCGGACACTAGGTTGATCTTCAGAACACAATTTCTGTGACAAACAGATTATACCCCTCCATCCATAAGCGGCGATGATGCCCCTATATGGCTTTTGCATAATCACTCCGTTTACAGAAAGCGTCGCTTTCTTTTACGTCCACGAAATATACGCTCCATACCTTTTAGAAGCATCCTCCAGAATCCGACGGATTCCCACCTGACTAAGGAAGAGACTCAAATGAGAGTTATCACTAAAGGCAAAATCGCATTAGCCGCTGCCGCGACAGCCGCAGCCCTGGTGCTGACCGGCTGCGGGGGCAGCGCAGGGTCCAGCAGCGGCGGAAACTCCAGCGCCACGTCGGGCGAGCTGAACCTGATTGCCTACTCCGGTGTCTGGCAGGACCAGTACACGGCTGCCGTTATCGAACCTTTCAAGGCCAAATACCCGGACATCAAGATCAACTACTCCTCCAAGCGCTCCTCCGCCGAAATGCTGAGCGCACTCCAGGGCCAGAAGAACAATCCGGCCACTGACGTGGCCATCATGGACAACTCCGTATCCACCACGGGCAACACGCAGGGTCTCTTCGACAAGATCGACCCCGCTGCGGTTCCCAACCTGGCGAACGTACCCGAGCAGTTCAAGAACAAGGGCGGATTCGGTCCGGTAGTCATGCTGGATGCGGTTGGTTTGCTCTATGACACGGCAACTTTCCCCAAGGCGCCTGAGAGCTGGGATGTGCTCTGGGACCCGGCCTACGCAGGCAAGATCAACGTCAATGCTCCGCCGTCGCTGCTGGGTCTGTCCCTGACTGCGATCACGTCCAAGATGGAGGGCGAGGACTACACCAAGAGCATCGACAAGGCGGTTGCCCGCCTTAAGGAGATGGCGCCGGGCGTCCAGACGTTCGCCCCCAACCCCGACGAATACCAGAACGTGATCACCGGCCAGACGGTCCTGGGGCTGGGACAGAACGCCCGCGGCCAGTTCTACAGCGACCAGAGCAACAAGAAGATGGGCGTGACGTTCCCCAAGGAGGGCACCGTCTACCAGATCAACACCGTCAACGTCGTCAAGGATGCGCCCAACAAGGCCGCCGCCCAGACATTCGTTGACTATGCGCTCTCCGCCGAAGCGCAGACCGCCTTCGCCAAGGCTCTCTTCTACGCCCCGTCCGTGACCAACGCCGACCTGCCGGCGGACGTCAAGGACCGCGTGGTTCCCACTGACGGCTCCCTGAACATCGTCCCCCTCGATGTTGAGTTCCTGTCCTCCGCCCGGGACAAGTGGACTGACACCTGGAAGCGCCAGATCATCACCAAGTAGCCGTCCCCACGGCGCCCCTCCCCCCATCTGCTTCAGGAGAACTGAAATCGTGACTGAATCAAAACTGTCGATCGTGGATCTGACCAAGAGATACGCAGCCGGTCTTGACCCGGCCGTCGACCGCCTGAACATGGAGGTGGAGGAGGGGCACCTGGTGGCGCTCCTCGGCCCGTCAGGCTGCGGCAAAACCACCACCCTGCGGATGGTGGCCGGCCTGATGGACCCCACCGCCGGCTCCATTGTGGTGGATGGCAAGGAAATCACCCACACCCCTGTGAACAAGCGCGGCATGGGCATGGTGTTCCAGTCCTACGCCCTCTTTCCGCACATGAATGTGGAACAGAACGTGGCCTTCGGGCTGCAGATGCGCCAGACCTCAAAGTCCGAGCAGAAACGCCGGGTGGCCGGGGCGCTGGACATGGTCCAGCTCGGCCACCTGTCCAAGCGGCAGGTCAAGGACCTGTCCGGCGGGCAGCAGCAGCGCATCGCCCTGGCGCGCGCCCTCGTAGTGGAGCCCACGCTCCTGCTCCTCGACGAGCCCCTGTCCAACCTTGACGCCAAGCTCCGCGAGACCATGCGGACCGAGATCCGCTCCATCCAGCAGCGGACCCGGGCCACTACGCTGTTCGTGACCCACGACCAGGACGAGGCGCTGGACATGGCCGACCGCATCGCCGTGATGAACGGCGGCCTGATCGAACAGTTTGGGTCGCCCACCGACGTCTACGAACGGCCACGGACGCGGTTCGTGGCGAACTTCATCGGCCAGGCGAACTTCCTCAACGCCCGGGTCCTTTCCGAGACGGGTTCCGCGGCCAAGGGCGAAACCCACTACAGGGTCTCCATCGACGGGCTCGGCCAGTTCGGTGCGGTGGGCGCGCCCGGCCTGACCGGATCCACGCATGAACTCGTCATCCGCCCCCACCGGCTCAGGGTGTCCCTCCAGCCGGCCGGGACCGAAACCATTGCGGGCGTCATCGAACGGGTCAACTACACCGGCGATGCCCTCTCCGTAGCTGTCAAGGCCGGCGACCGCGTCCTGCAGTCCCAGATGCCCACGTCCAGCGGCGACCTGCCCCGTACTGGCGATGCAGCCTATCTTTCGTGGAACGAGCAGGATGCCTACCTGCTGCCCACCCCAGTGAAAGAGCCGGCAGCGTGACCGTCACCCAGACCGAGGCCCCGGCCGCCCGCCGGGCCGGCGCGGCTGAAGGCGAGCTGGAAAAGTCCACAGGACGCCGCAACCGGCGGACCTACCTTGCCCTCCTGATACCGGGCGTTCTCGGACTCGTGGTCAGCTTTGTTTTCCCGCTGGCCTACATGGTCCGGATGTCCTTCAACAAGGGTGCGCCGGACGGTGTCATCGAGGAAACCTTGACGCTGGACACGTATATCCAGCCGCTGACCGATCCGTACTACTGGCGGGTCACGCTGGACACCTTCCAGATGGGTGTCACCGTGGGACTGCTCTGCGTCCTGGTGTCCTACCCGGTGGCCCTCTTCCTCGCTCGGAGCACCAGCAAATACCGCGGGCTGCTCATCGCCGTCGCCATCGCACCCCTGCTGACCTCGGCGGTTGTGCGGACCTACGGGTGGATGGTCATCCTGGGCACGAACGGCCTGGTAAACTCCACGCTGGACGGAATGGGCCTGATCGATACGCCGCTCAAGCTGACCAACAACATGACCGGCGTAACCATCGGTCTTGTTGAGATCTTTATGCCCTATGCCATCCTCGCGATGATCTCGGGCTTCGGGCGCCTCAGCCCGCAGCTGGAAGAAGCCGCCGGATCGTTGGGCGCCAGCAAGCTGCAGATTTTCACCCGGGTGACTCTGCCGTTGAGCCTGCCCGGCATCCTCACGGCATTCCTGCTGGTCTTTGTGTTGTCGATCAGCACGTTCATCACCCCGCGCCTCCTCGGCGGCGGCAGCGTCCAGGTGCTCGCCACGGAAATCTACGATCAGACCACCGGGCTGCTCAACTGGCCGTTTGCGGCAGCACTCTCCGTCATCCTGCTGGTCCTGTTCGGCCTGATCATCGCCGTTTACCAGCGCCTCACCAAAAAGATCGGAGGCTAGCCATGTCCGAGGCCCGCCTGTTCAAGCCGCGGTTCAACCCGGCCAAGCCCGCGTTCGGGATCCTGGTATTCCTGCTCTACTTGTTCCTCCTGGCGCCGCTGCTGATCGTCTTTGTTGTCTCGTTTGCCTCCAACCAGTACCTGTCCTTTCCGCCGGAGGGCCTGACGTTCAAGTGGTACGAGATGCTGCCGGAGGAAAGCACCTTCATGAACGGCATGCGGGTCAGCCTCATTGTCGCCGTGATCGTCACGGTCATCGTTTTGGCGCTCGGAGTTCCGGTGGCATTGGCCCTGGACAGGTTTGAGTTCAAAGCCAAGGCAGCGGTGCAGTCATTCTTCCTCTCGCCGCTGCTGATCCCCAGCATCGTCCTGGCGCTGGGCATGGTCCTGCTGTTTGGTCCGCTGAACCTGAACAACACCTACACCGGCATCATCATCGGCCACGTGGCCATCACCATCCCGTTCGTGATCAGGACAACGCTGATGAGCCTGGCCACCACCGACACGTCCTGCGAGGCGGCGGCAAGGATCCTCGGGGCAGGGTCGTGGACCGTCTTCCGGCGAATCACCCTTCCGATCATCCAGCCAGGGGTCATCGCCGGCGGCGTCATAGCGTTCATCGTCTCCTTCGACGAAGCAGTCATCTCGCTGTTTGTGGCCGAATCAGGGCTGCCGACGCTGCCCGTGCAGGTCCTGCGGTACGTGGAGAACTCTGCCGACGCAGCCGTGGCGGCACTGTCCGTCATCCTCATCCTGATCTCCCTCGCCGTCGTCGTAGTCGTAGAGCGTGCTATGGGCCTGCGCAAAGCCCTGCGCTAGGCGCCCGGGATAGGCCCCGGGGTCATAACGGTGGCCTATCCCGTGACATGGATTACGTCTTTGTGTGGGGCAGCGCACGGTGCCAGACTTTTGGGTAGGGCCGGAACCGCGGTTTACAGCCATAAGCAATGGCGATGACTCACCACGCGGCGGCCGCTTCCCCCTCAAGTTTTTCCGGCCCCCCACGGGCACAACAGCTCAGAACACCACGAAGGAAGGCACACACTATGGGTCGCACGGTTGATCTTGTGGCAGATCTCGGTGAAGGCTTCGGTGCCTACTCCCTGGGTGACGACAGCGCACTTCTGGAAATCGTCTCCAGCGCGAACATCGCCTGCGGATTCCACGCCGGCGACCCGGACATCATGGACCGCACCGTTGCCGAATGCGTCCGGCGCGGCGTCAGCATCGGTGCACACCCCAGCTTCCCGGACCTGCGGGGCTTCGGACGGCGCGCCATGGATCTCACCGCGGCTGAAGTCCGCAACGACGTCCTCTACCAGCTCGGAGCCCTGTCCGCCTTCGCCGCCTACCACGGCACCAGCGTCGCCCACATCGCCCCCCACGGCCGGCTGGGCAACCTCGTCGCCACCCGCCAGGATTACGCCACCGCGGTCGCGGATGCCGCCAGCCGCTTCCGCGCAGACCTGATCGTCCTGGCCCAGGACGGCGAGCTTGCCCAGGCCGCCACCGACCGCGGGTTGCCCGTGGCCATCGTGGGCATCGCCGACCGGGCGTACGAGGACGACGGAACACTGGTGCCGCGCAGCCAGCCCGGCGCCGTCATCCATGACCCGGCAACCATCGTCGACCGAACCATCCGCATGGTGTGCGAAGGAATAATCGAATCGGCGTCCGGCGTAAAGCTTTCCGTCGTCGCGGACACCGTCCTGCTGCACGGGGACAACCCGGGCGCCGTGGACCTGGCCCGCATCATCCGCAAGGAGCTCACCGCGGCCGGCGTGACCATTGCCCCGCTGCCCCAGGTGCTCGCGGCCAAAACGGAAGCCGCCTGAGATGACCGCTGCAACCCCTATCGAGGTACACGAATCAGGCGACGCCGCCCTCCGCGTCGTCGCCACCTCCCCTGACCGGGAGCGGAACTGGGCCGCGGTCCACGCCCTGGCGACATGGCTTGAGACGGCCGACGTCGACGGTGTACACGGCGCGGTTCCCACCTACGATTCGGTGCTGGTGGAGTTCGACCCCTACGTCACATCAGCCCGCCAGATCAGGGCCTTCGTCCTCCTGGGCATGCGCCAGCTGGATTACGTCGGCACCCCGGCCCGCACGCCCCGGCAGTTCGATGTCCCCGTAGTCTACGGCGGCGAGTACGGACCCGACCTCCAGAAGGTCGCGGACCACGAGGGACTCTCCGTTGCCGCGATCATCGCCCTCCACACGGCCAAGTCCTACGTCATCCGTTGCCTGGGGGCCCCGGCCGGATCGCCCATGATGGACGGCCCGGACTTCCCCCTGCCCGTACCCCGGCTCAAGGACCCCCGGCTTTCCGTGCCCGCAGGCGCCGTCTCCGTCGCCGGCCGGCAGGCAGTGATCGCACCGGCCTCCGCTCCCGGCGGGTGGTGCGTGATCGGCCAAACGCCGCTGACCGTTCTGAACCCGGACAAGCAGCCCCTGGTCCCGTACATGCCCGGCGACCTGCTCCGGTTCCACGAAATACCGGCCGCCGAATTTCAGCACTTTGCCGGCCTTGAACTGGAGGCATCCGCATGAGCGGGACCCTGACCATCCAGCAAGCCGGCCACTCCGTCGTCACAGACCTCGGCCGGTTCAAGGGGCCGCGCTACGGCCTCCCTGTGAACGGGGCCTTGGACCAGTTTTCTGCACGGGCTGCCAACATCCTGGCCGGCAACCCGGACAACGATCCGCTCCTCGAAGTCACAGCACTGGACTTCCGGATGCGGGCAGACTCAGACCTGCTCATCGCCGTCACGGGTGCGCCACTGACACTGACCGTGGGCGGGCGTGAATGTCCGCAGTGGGAGCCGGTGTCGGTCCTGGCCGGGGAAACCGTGGCATTGCACGGCATGAACACCGGGCTGCGCGTCTACGTCGCCGTCCACGGCGCCCTGGACGCCCCGACGCTGCTGGGCAGCTGCGCGCCGGACACCGTCGTCGGGTTCGGCCTGAAACTTGCGGAGGGCACTGTCCTGGGGGCCCGCAAAACCGTGCCGCCGATCAGGCAGCCGTACTTTGATCTTCCGCTGTTCCGGCTGGGGTTGACCCGCCCGGGAACCAGCGCCAGCCCGGTCATTGACGTCACCGACGGACCGGACATCGCCGAATTCGGCGACACCGCCGATCTCCTGTTCAACACCAGCTACACCGTGAGCGGTCGGAGCAACCACATCGGCCTCCGCCTCGGCGGGGCGCTTCCGGAACGGCAGTCAGCAGCGGAAGTCCTTTCCAGGGGCGTTCCAGTCGGGGCCATCGAGGTCCCGTCCCGGGACGAGCTCCTGGTGCTTCACCGGGGACGGGGCGTGACGGCCGGATACCCGGTACTCGGCGTCGTCACCAGCCGCTCGCTGGATGTCCTTGCCCAGGCCAGGCCCGGGCATACCATCCGGTTCCGCAAGACCACCGTGGCCGAAGCCACTGCGCGGCACCGAGCCGCAATGCGTGAACTCGAGGCGCTGCGCACGTCAGTAAATACAGTCTTTGGCTTACTGGGTGTGGGAGCCCCGGCAAGCTGGCGGGAACTCATGCCGGCGTCCGGAACCTGAGACCACCGTTACGTCCCGCCTCAGTCACCAGAAACAAAGTAAGGATCAAGATGTCAACGTCAACGCGAGCGGCCGGTCCGCAGAACGACCGCCTGGATGCCAGGCAAACCCGGAAGGTGGTTACCGCCGGTTGTGTGGGCATCTTCGTGGAACTCTACGACAACGGCATCTTCGCCTTTATGGCCGGAACCCTTGCCTTGGTGTTCCTCGCCCCCGGCAACCCGGACAACGCACTGCTGTTTGTCTTCGCAGGCTATGCCGTGTCCTTCTTCGTGCGCCCTTTGGGTGCCGTGGTCTGCGGTTACCTGGGTGACCGCATCGGCAGGCAGAAACTGCTGGTCTTCGTTATCCTGCTCATCAGTGTGGCAACCGCCGGCATCGGCCTGCTGCCTGCCTACTCGGCAATCGGCGTCGCCGCCCCGGCGCTCCTTGTGCTGCTCCGGATGCTGCAGGGCTTCTCCGTCGGCGGCGAGTCCGCCGGCGCCATGACGTTCCTCGCCGAGCACGCGCCGGAAGGCAAGCGCGGCATCATTACCTCCTACGCCCAGATCGCCTCTTTCGCGGCCCTGCTCACCGGCACGATGGTTGCCTACTCCATGTCCCCGTGGCTCACCCAGGCAGCGATCGACGGCGGCGGGTTTGGTTCCTTCGCCTGGCGCATCCCGTTCCTGGTCGCCGTCCCCATGGGCATCATCGGCTGGTACATCCGCAAGGCGATCAGCGATACCCCCAACTTTGAGAAGCTCAAGGAAGAAGGCGGTCTGTCCAAGAACCCGCTGAAGGAAGCCTTCGCCTCCGCCGAACACCGCCGTGCCATGCTGCTGGCCCTCTTCATCCCGCTGATGAACGGCTCCGGCTACTACGTCCTCTTCTCCTACATGCCCACGTTCCTCAAGGGCAAGCAGCTCAACTTCACCATCGGCGAAGCACTCCTCGTCACCGCCTGCAGCCTGGTTGTCATCTGCATCGCCATCCCGTTCATGGGAGCCCTCTCCGACCGGGTCGGCCGCAAAAAAGTCATCGCCGGCTCCGCAATCGCGATGGCCATCGTCGGAATTCCGGCCTACGCCCTCATCGCCACCGGCGAGATGGCACTGGCCATCCTGGGTGCCTGCATCATGGCAGTGGTCTTCGCCGGCCACACCGCCGTCATCCACATCCTGATCGTCGAACTGTTCCCCACCCGGGTGCGGTACTCGGCCTACGGCCTCGGGTATAACGTCTCCTCGGCTCTCTTCGGCGGCACGGCGCCGTTGCTGATGACCTGGCTGATCTCCTCCACCGGAAACATCTACATGCCGGCGTTCTACGCCGTGATCACCGCCCTTGGCACCCTTGCCGCCGTCAGCACGGTCAAAGACCGGGCGCACCAGCCGCTCCGGGACGCCTGAACCACTCGCCGAGACTGAGGCTTTGGCCCCCGCGTCCAAGCCATCCATTCTTTTGCCAACCCCACTCATTGGAGACTTCCATGTCATTTTCAGACTATTCAACTGCCCTCGTGACCGGCGCCTCCACCGGCATGGGCGCCGCCATCGCTGAACGCCTGGCCAAGCGCGGACTCCAAGTACATGCCTTCGCCCGCAATGAAGAACGCCTGCAGGAACTGGCGGACCGCACCGGAGCCATCCCGCACACCGTTGACCTCACGGACACTGCGGCGCTGACCGCAGCGGTGGAGGGCCTGAACGTGGACGTGCTCGTCAACTGCGCCGGCGTCTCCCGCCCCGGAAACATCCTGGACTCCACCGAAAACGACATCGACGAGCTGGTGGACGTCAACCTGCGCTCCCTTCTTCAGCTGACCCGCCTGGTGCTTCCCGGCATGGTGGAGCGGGACAAGGGCCACATCGTCAACATCAGCTCCATCGCCGGCGTCTACAACTTCTATGGCCACACCGTTTATCACGCCACCAAGGCAGCAGTGCACCAGGTCTCCCGGCAGCTGCGCAACGATACCGTGGGCAAACGCATCAGAGTCACGGAGATCTGCCCAGGCCGGGTGGAGACCGAAATCTTCGGCCGGAACATGGGCGGCACACCCGAAGCCATGGAGGAAGCATGGAAGACCTACTACGAGGGTTATGAGTCCCTCACGACTGACGACATCGTCAATGCGCTGGATTATGCCGTCGAAACACCCCAGCACGTGAACGTCGGCATGCTGGAACTCATGCCCACCTTCCAGGTCCCCGGCGGACTTACCTTCGACCGCCGCTGATCTGACTGCCCCTGATCACAGCCCGTGACGGGCAACAGCCCCCGCACCGCCAACAGCAGAAACCGATAGGTCCCCTGATGCACAACATCCGTACGGTCAGTTTCCCCGACCAGCAGCTGCTCGCCGATCTGGAGCCGCTTCCGGGCGGGCTCCGGGGCGTCGTCTGGGACCTCCGGTCCGATCCCCAGGGCGGAACCCTGGCTGAGATCGATGCCGTGATCCTGCCCTACATCGACGCCGGGGCGGTGCTGCCGGCGCTGGCCAACGTGCCAGGGCTCAAGTTCGTCCAGACCCAGTCCACGGGTTTTGACGGTGTCCGGGAAGCAGCCGGTCCGGCGGCCGGTGTGTCCAGTGCCGCCGGTGTGCACGCTGCGGCCACAGCGGAACTGGCGGTGGGACTCATCCTTGCCAAGCTGAGGGGGATTGACCAGGCGGTGAGGGATCAGCTGCAGGCTGCCTGGCGGCCCGAGCGCCGCCAGTCCCTCGCAGACCGCCGGGTGCTTTTGGCCGGCGTCGGCGGCATCGGGCAGGAGATAGCAAAGCGCCTGGAACCGTTCGAGGTGACAGTCACGCGGGTGGGGAGCGCCGCGCGCGACGACGACCACGGGCACGTGCACGCTTCCTCCGAACTGGCAGAACTCGCCGCCAGCCACGACATCCTTATTTCAGTCCTGCCCCTGAGTGACCAGACGCACCACCTGATCGGGGAGAAGGTCCTCTCAGCATTGCCCGACGGCGCGCTGGTGGTCAACGTGGGCAGGGGAGCCGTGGTGGACACGGCCGCGCTGACCAAGGAAGTAGCGTCCGGCCGGCTGCAGTGCGCCATCGACGTGGTGGATCCGGAACCGCTCCCGGCTGACCACCCGCTGTGGCGTTCGCCGAACGCCCTGATCACGCCCCATATTGGGGGTAACGCGTCCGCCTTCGAACCACGGATGGTCAAGCTCCTGTCGCAGCAGCTGGAAGCGCTGGCAGCTGGCCGCCTTCCGGCCAACCTCGTGCAGAACGGCCCCTTCTAGGGAGCAGCGCGAACGGACAGTTGGGGCCCTCTGAGAAGCGCGAACGGACAGTTGGGGCCCTCACCGCAGGGCCCAAGTGTCCGTTCGCGCGAAAAGAACGGCCGTCCCAACGTGGACGGCCAGGAACAACCACCGCGCCCCAGCGATCGGCGCCAAACAGCACAAACCGCGGCGAAGGAGCTGCTCAACTATGAATACACTTTTTGATTTGACGGGGCGGGTTGCCCTGGTGACGGGTTCGAGCCGGGGGATTGGCAACGCGTTGGCGCGGGCGTTGGCTGATGCCGGGGCGACGGTGGTGCTGAACGGGATTAATGCGGAGCGGTTGAAGGCGGCGGAGGCGGCGATGGCCGCGGACTTCGCGCCGGGGCGGGTGCATGGTGTCGCGTTTGATGTCACGAGTGATGCCGAGGCTGCCCGGGGTGTTTCGTGGGTGGAGGAGCAGGTGGGTCCGTTGCAGATCCTGGTGAACAATGCCGGGATCCAGCACCGGGTGCCGATGCTGGAGCTCGATGTGGCGGATTGGGAGCGGGTGATCAGGACGGATCTGACGGGCGCGTTCCTGGTGGGGCGTGAGGCGGCACGGCATATGATCCCGCGGGGCAGGGGCAAGATCATCAATATCTGTTCGGTGCAGACGGATCTGGCCCGGCCCACGATCGCCCCGTATGTGGCGGCCAAGGGCGGGCTGCGGAACCTGACCCGGGCGATGACGGCGGAGTGGGCGGGCTCCGGGCTGCAGATCAACGGGATCGCCCCGGGCTACATCCACACGGAGATGACGCAGAACCTGGTGGATGATGAGCAGTTCAATGCCTGGATCCTGGGCCGGACCCCGGCGCACCGGTGGGGCACGGTCCAGGACCTGGCCGGCCCGGCGGTGTGGCTGGCTTCGGACGGATCGGATTTTGTGAACGGGCAGACGATCTTTATCGACGGCGGAATGACGGTGGTGGTCTGATGGGCGCTTCAGCAGTGGCTCAGGGGACCGAAGCAACAGCCCTGCCTGGTTCCGGGGTGCCGGTGTCGGGTTTGGCGGTGGTGGCGCATGCGGCGGGGGATCTGCGGATCGAGGAGGTCCCGCTGGGTGCACCGGCCGCGGACGAGGCCGTGGTGGAGGTTGCCTATGGCGGGATCTGCGGGTCGGACCTGCATTACTGGCTGCACGGGGCGGCGGGGGAGTCCGTCCTGAGGGCGCCGCTGGTGCTGGGGCATGAGATTTCCGGGACCGTGGTCCGGGCCGCGGCGGACGGGACCGGCCCGGCCGCGGGCACCCCGGTTGCGGTCCATCCGGCCACCCCGGGTCCGGGTGCGGGGGAGGTGCGGTGGCCGGCGGACCGGCCCAACCTGTCCCCGGGCTGTACGTATCTGGGCAGCGCGGCACGGTTCCCGCACACCGACGGGGCGTTCGCCCGGTACGTGAACCTGCCGTCCCGGATGTTGCGGGCGCTCCCGGCCGGTCTTGATCTGCGGACCGCGGCGCTGATCGAACCCGCGTCGGTGGCCTGGCACGCCGTCGGACGTGCCGGGGACGTGGCCGGCAAGAGTGTGCTGGTGATCGGCTGCGGCCCGATCGGCGCCCTGGCCGTCACGGTCCTCAGACGTGCCGGCGCGGTTCGGATCACCGCCGTCGACGTCCATGCCAAACCGCTGGAGATCGCCGCCGCCGTCGGCGCGGATCACACCCTGCAGGCCGGGGATACGGACGCGATCGCCGCGGTGCAGGCCGATGTGGTCATCGAGTCCTCGGGCAGCCACCACGGCCTGGCCTCAGCCATTCAGGGCGCGGGGCGCGGCGGTACCGTGGTCATGGTCGGGCTGCTGCCCACCGGACCCCAGCCGGTCCTGATCTCCCTGGCCATCACCCGGGAACTGGACCTGCGCGGATCCTTCCGCTTCAACAACGAAATCGACGACGTCATCACAGCCCTCGCCGACGGCACCCTGAACATCGGCCCCGTCATCACCCACGAATACCCCCTCAGCCAAGGCCTGGAAGCCTTCGAAACAGCCAGGAACTCCGCCACATCAGGAAAAGTACTCCTCAACTTCCAACCGGCAGGCGCAGTGCTCCAGCCCTGAGAACTGTCGTTCAGGACGCCGGCAGGACGAATGTCGCCGTGGTCCCTGCGCCCGGAGCGCTGGTCAGGCTCATGGAACCGCCGTGGCCCTCGACGATGGTCTTGCTGATGGGGAGCCCCAGGCCCGCCCCGGGGATGGCCGTTTCGCGGGACCGCGCGGAGCGGAAGAATTTGGTGAACGCCTGCTCCTGGTCTTCCGGGCTCATGCCGACGCCGGGATCGGTGATCGAGCAGACGAGGTCCGTGCCGGTGCGGTGCGCCCGGGCGGTGATGCGGCCGCCGTCGGGAGAGTATTTGATCGCGTTGGAGAGCAGGTTGCTGACCACCTGGCGGATCCGCGGGATGTCCATCCGGGCGGTGAGCGACGGCTCCACCTCCAGGACCAGTTCAAGGCCCCTGTTGGCGGCCTGGGGGAGCGTGAAATCGACGACGTCGGCGAGGAGCCGGGCGAGGTCGGCCTCCTGCAGCGAAAGGTCCACATGTTCAGAGGCCACCGCAATCAGATCGTTCACCAGGCCCAACAGCTGCGTCGCGTTCCGGTGTACCACCTGCAGTTCGGCTTCGATCCCTTCATGCCCGGGTTCCTCCAGAACGAGTTCGAGGTAGCCGAGAATGGACGTCAGGGGCGTTCGCAGCTCGTGGGAGACGGTGCCAACGAAGTCGTCCTTCGCGGCGAGCGCTGTGATCAGGGCTGTCACGTCCACCAACGTTATGACACCGCCGCTGCGCGCTCCGTCCCTGGAGCAAATGGCGTGCGCGCTGACGGAAAAGGCGCGCTGGTCCTTTTCATCGCCTGCCCAGATCAGCTCGTCCGTGAACATATCGCCCCGGGCAACGCGGGCAGCGGGGAGCCCGCCGGAAGGCACCGGCGTCGCCCGGTCGCTGAGCAGCAGGGTGGTAGTGCTCTCCGCTTCGGTCAGTCGGGCCAACGTCGGATCATCGCGCATGGCCCGGTTGATCAGGACATTGTTTCCGTCCTTGTCCACCACCCAGACGCCCACTCCCACCGCCGCCAGCACGGCGTCCAGGAGCCGCTGGCGGTCCACACTCTCAGCAAGCGTTTCCGCCAGGGCCTGGTCTTTCCGCAGCAGCGCTTTGCGCTGCCGGTGGAGTGTTCCTGAGACGATATGCGCGGAGACGGCGATTGCAGCCATCACCAACGGCAGGAAGATGGTCCGGATCATCGACCCCTGGGTGGGCGGGGAGTCGAGGGCCGCGGCCGGGACGACGGTACTGAGCACGACCCCCAGAACAGCGAGGAGCACCCTGCTGCGCTGGCGGCCCACGGACAGCCAGATCACGGGGAAGACGAGCATCAGGCTCAAGACATTGAAGCCTGGCCCGCCGGCTTCCCTCGTAAAGCCAATGGCAAGGCAATCCAGGACCGGAATCACACTCAACACGCCGGCCGGCAGCCTGCCCCATGGGATAGCCGCACACGCAACGAAGATGACCGAATGGCCCAGCAGCGCCAGCCTGAAACGCTCATCCACGAGGGTTTCAGGGCTGAACAACGCAGCGGCCGCCACGATGAGGACCACCGTCACCGTCAGCGGCAGGTGGCTCAACACCACGCGCCCGCGGGCGCCAAGGCCCCCGAATAGCGCGTCGATCCTCCCTGCGAGAAGACCGTCGTTTGGCGGTTCCTGGCCCGGCGTCGAGCCATTTCCTTGCGTTTGATGCATCAGTCTGTCCCCCAGACACAGCCGTGATGACCTCCGGCTGCCTGAAGGTCGTTGTGAAAGCCTGGCTGCCCTACCCGATCAGCAGGCTCAACGCCTCCGTAAGGTGCTCCACTTCCCGGACGGAGAAGCCTGGTGGCACGGGTCCGGGTCCGTTGTGGCTGGCCGGGACCACTGCGTGGGTGAAGCCCAGACGGTGTGCTTCCTGGATGCGCTGGTTTATGCCGGGCACGGGACGGACCTCGCCGGCCAGGCCTACTTCGCCGAAAGCGATCAGCCGGATGGGCAGGGGTTTGCGGGCCTTCGCGGACGCGACGGCAAGGGCAACAGCGAGGTCAGTGGCCGGTTCACTGAGCTTCACACCGCCCACGGTAGCCACGTAGGAATCGTCCTTGTGCAGCAGGCAGCCGGCACGCTGCTGCAGCACCGCCAGGAGCATGGACACCCGTGAACTGTCCAGGCCGCTGGTGGCCCGGCGGGGCTGCGAGTTGGCGCTCTCGGCAAGCAGCGACTGCACCTCGGCCAGCAGCGGCCGCCGCCCTTCCATGGTCACCGTGATGCAGGTGCCTGAAACAGGTTCCTTGGTGCGGCTGACGAACAGCCCACTGGGGTCCGTCAGACCTTCGATGCCGTTCTCATTCAGGTCAAAACAGCCGACGTCGTCCGTGGGCCCGTACCGGTTCTTTACCGCACGCAGCATCCGGAGCCGGGAATGACGCTCGCCTTCGAACTGGCACACCACATCCACCAGGTGTTCGAGCAGCCGCGGCCCCGCGATGGACCCGTCCTTCGTCACGTGCCCCACCAGCAACGTGGTCATGTTCCGGCGCTTGGCCGCCGCGATGATGGACGCCGCAACCTCACGTACCTGCGAGACGCCGCCGGCGCTGCCATCCACGTCTGCGCTGCTGAGGGTCTGGACCGAGTCCACAATCAGCAGCCGCGGCTCGATCTTCTCCACCTGCCCCAGTGCCTGCCCCAGGTCCGTTTCGGCGGACAGGTACAGGGAATCCGCGACGGCGTCGATCCGTTCGGCTCGCAGCTTCACCTGCGCCGCGGATTCCTCGCCCGTGACATACAGGACATCCTGCGCCGTGCGGGCGAACTTGGCCGCGACATCCAGCAGGAGGGTTGACTTGCCCACACCAGGTTCACCGGCCAGCAGGATGACCGCACCCGGGACCAGGCCGCCGCCCAGCACGCGGTCCAGCTCGTCCACGCCGGTGGGCAGGAAAGCCGCCGTAGTGGCATCCACCTCGGCAATCCGGCGAGCCGGCTCCAGAACTGTGGTTGCCGCCGTCGTACGCGCTACGGCGGCGCCGGTTTCCTCAACCGTGCCCCACGCCTGGCACTCGCCGCAGCGCCCCACCCACTTGACCGTGGTCCAGCCGCATTCGGCGCACTTATAAGCCGGCGCTTTGGACGCCCGGGAAGTCTTTGTTGCCATGGGTTCCACCCTACTGGCGGGCACCGACAGTATTGGCCCGAGAGAGGGCAGCATGCAGCGCGGGGGGTTGACCTATTTGGAGGGCAGGCACCACTGGTGATGCCGGGGAACGCACAGGAACGCTCAAGACCCGCGAGATGACAGCACATGCCGATGGCAGGCCTCGGGACTGGCGCGAAGTGCCATCTGGGCGACAGCGCTACAACCCCGGCAGCACGTCCCGGGCCTCGCGCGCATCCATGCCGGTGGCCTCCAGGAGGTCCACCATGAGTGGCCGGAACAGCATTACCACAGTCTCACCCTCAAGCCGCTCGACCTCCAGCAATTTGGGGTGCAGCCTCATCGCGATCTCGCTGAAGTCCTGCCGGGCCGTCCGAAGATGGGCGCGGCGCACGCCGTCCTGCGTTTCCGCCAGGCCGAGCGACAGTTCATCAATCGCGGCCGCGGTTTCCTGGAGCACGTCGGCGATGTTCGCGGTGGCGTTGTCTGAAAGCGCGGCGTGGTTGATGGCGCTGGTCAGCCGGCGTGCGAAGACGCGGCTGTTCCTGAGCGCAAGGTCGATGAAGTCAAGGGAATTCTCAAGCCGGTCCAGCTCGTCGCGGTGCCGGCGGTGGGCCGGTGCGAGGGTGGCCACTTCACCGGAAGCGCGCAGGGAATGGCGCATCGCGTCCACGAGCGGCTGGCAGTTCCGGCCGCGGATCAGCGCGTGCCAGGCCTGCGTGGAGTCGCTTTCGGTCAGGGCGGTGGCGCATTCCCGAAGCACTTCGGCCAGTTCGTGGAGCAGCTTCCGGACATCCTTGCGGGGCTCCCGGCGCGGATCCTTCGGAATCAGGATGGTCACCAGGAGGGCGAAAAGGCCACCCACCACGGCGTCCAGGCTGCGCGTGAAAGGCCCGCCGTCCGGCGCCGGCAACAGCACCACAAGCAAGGATTGCAGGCCCAGCTGCGTGGTGAAGATGTTGCCGCTGTCCAGGAAACGGGCCAGCAGGATGGAGAACAGAAGTACGACGGCGGCCTGCCAGATTCCGCTGCCCAGCCAGTGCTGCAGCAGATCACCGACGGCGATCCCGATGGTGCAGCCGAGGCCCACCTCCATCACCCGGCGCAGCCGCGGGTCACGCGAGAAGCCCAACGCGATCAGTGACGATGTGGCCGCAAAGAGGGGTCCGGAGTGCCCCAGGACGTACTCGGCGAAGGCATACGCCCCCACCGCGCACGCGGTCATCTGGACGGCGGGAACCAGGGAATTCCGGCTCCGGACCAGGCCGGTCCGGATGCGTCCGCGCAGGAAACGCCTGCTTGCTGAGAATCCTGCTGCTGCGGCCATGCCCTCCAGTCTATTTGCCGGCCCGGCACCTACGCCCGAAAGTGTGACCTGCGCAATGGTGACGCTGCAGTTGTAAGCCAATATGCTGCCGTCGTTAATCTCCTGTTCATCTGCGGCCGCCCATCCCGTTACCTGCGGCCCATACCTTCGTTGAAGGTACAAAACGTACGCATCGCGCTGCAGGGCGTCTCCGGTCCTGCCGCCGCTGAATATCCCTGGAAGGGGTACATCTAGTGAAGGCACTCCGTTTCGGCCGCCACGCGGCTATCGCTGTAATCGCAGTCGGCGCACTCGCGCTCACCGCCTGCGGTTCAGATAACGCCACGGGCAACACGCCTGCAGGCAACCAGACTTCCGCCGGCCCCAAGGTCACCGGCACGCTGACGGGCATCGGCTCTTCCGCGCAGGGCGCAGCGATGGACGCCTGGAAGACCAGCTTCGCCGCCGCCAACCCCGGCGCCACCGTGCAGTACTCCCCGGATGGCTCCGGCGCTGGCCGCAAGGCGCTCGTGGACGGGTCAGCCCAGTTCGGCGGCTCGGATGCCTACCTGAAGGACGAAGAGTTCGCATCCTCCAAGACCGTCTGTGGCCCTGACGGCGCCATCAACATCCCGGTCTACATTTCCCCGATCGCGGTTGCCTTCAACCTCCCGGGCATCACCGAGCTGAAGCTTGACGCAGCTACCGTTGCCAAGATCTTCCGTGGCCAGGTCGCCAACTGGAACGATCCGGCGATCGCCGCCCTGAACCCGGGAGTCTCCCTCCCGGACCTGAAGGTCACTCCCGTGAACCGCTCTGACGATTCCGGTACCACCACCAACTTCACCGAGTACCTTGCGGCTGCTGCTGCGGATGTTTGGACCGACAAGGCTTCCGGCGTTTGGCCTGCAAGCCTGCAGGGCGAGAACGCCAAGGGAACCTCCGGTGTTGTCAAGACCGTCACCGATACCCCCGGCGCAGTGACTTACGCAGATGATTCCGCAGTCAGCGGCAAGCTCGGCGTTGCTCAGATCAAGGTTGGCGAGTCCTTCACCAAGATCTCCGCTGACGCAGCCGCAAAGGCTGTTGATGCAGGCAAGCCCGTTGAAGGCCGCACCGCCAACGACCTGTCCATCAAGCTGGACCGCAAGACCACAATTGAAGGCGCATACCCGATCGTCCTGGTCTCCTTCCACGTTGTCTGCGCCACCTATGACAAGCAGGAGACCGTTGACCTGGTCAAGGCCTTCGAGAACTATGTAGTTTCCAAGGAAGGCCAGCAGGCCGCCGCCGATTCTGCCAAGTCCGCGCCGCTGTCCTCGGCCCTGGCCGAGAAGGCCGTCAAGGCCATCGAATCCATCAAGGTCAAGTCCTAGTACCTGTCCCTGAACCATGTTCCCCGCCACGCCGAAAGGCGGGGCGGGGAACTTTGGCTTGTAAGCTCGATTTAGGCACCGCCCACAACCGAAGGGTCTGGAATGACCGCCACCCCCCTGACTAGTTCCCAGGGCGCAGGCCGCGCCGGGGATAAGATCTTTTCCGGCGCCGCCCTGACCGCCGGGTGCCTCATCCTCGCCGTCTTGTTCGGCGTGGCACTCTTCCTTGTTGTCCAGGCCATTCCGGCGCTCACCGCCCCGGCCGCCGAGATCCAGGGCGGCGAAGGCTTCTTCGCCTACATCTGGCCGATCGTTATTGGCACCCTCATTGCGGCCACCATTGCCCTGGTGATCGCGACACCCATCGCCATCGGCGTGGCCCTGTTCATCTCTCACTTCGCCCCGCGCGGACTGGCGTCCGGCCTTGGCTATGTGGTGGACCTCCTGGCCGCCATCCCGTCGGTGATTTACGGTGCCTGGGGCGCGGCGTTCCTTGCCAAGGAAATCTCCCCCGCCTACAACTGGCTGGCCGAGAACATGGGCTGGTTGCCCATCTTCCAGGGTCCCGCCTCTGCCACGGGCAAAACCATCCTGACCGCGGGCATTGTGCTCTCGGTGATGGTCCTGCCGATCATCACGTCCCTGAGCCGCGAAATCTTCCTGCAGACGCCCAAGCTACATGAGGAAGCCGCCCTGGCCCTCGGCGCCACGCGCTGGGAAATGATCAAAATGTCGGTCCTGCCGTTCGCCCGTCCGGGCATCATCAGCGCCGTCATGCTGGGCCTGGGCCGTGCGCTGGGCGAGACCATGGCAGTTGCCCTGGTCCTCTCTTCCGGTGCCCTGACAGCCAGCCTGATCACGTCCGGCAACCAGACCATCGCCGCGGAGATCGCCCTGAACTTTCCCGAAGCGAGCGGCCTGAAGGTCAGCACGCTCATCGCCGCAGGCCTGGTCCTGTTTGTGATCACCCTAGGCGTGAACATGATTGCCCGCTGGATCATCACCCGGCACAAAGAATTCTCGGGAGCCAACTAAATGTCCTCCACTCTTACCCCCGTGCGCAGTAAGCGTTCAGCCCTCACCAAAGGCCAGCTACCCAAGTACGCGCCGTACGTTGTCCTGGGACTCGCGCTCATCGTGGGCGCGGCAATCCTGGCACTGATCGGGTTCAATGCCTTTGGCTGGGGCATCGTCTCGGCCATCCTCTTCGCTGCCGGCCTGGTGGGCTGGAGTGCGGCGGTGGAAGGCTCACGCAAAGCCAAGGACAAGCTGGCCACCTGCCTAGTGGTGGGCTCGTTCCTGATCGCGCTGCTCCCACTGATCTCCGTGATCTGGACGGTGCTGGTCAACGGAGTCCCCGGCCTCATCGCCCCGGGCTTCCTCACCAGCTCCATGAACGGCGTCACGGGCGTCTACGACAATAAGGCCGTTGAAGAGGGTGCCCCCGTTATTGGTGGCATCTACCACGCCCTGTTGGGCACCATCCAGATCACGCTGGTAGCCACCTTGATCTCCGTGCCCGTCGGACTGTTGAGCGCCATTTACCTGGTGGAGTACGGCCACGACGGCCGTTTGGCCCGTGCCATCACGTTCTTTGTGGACGTTATGACGGGCATCCCGTCCATCGTGGCCGGCCTGTTCGCCGCAGCGTTCTTCTTCGCCGTGGTGGGGCCCGGCACCAAAACGGGTGCCGTCGCCGCCGTCGCGCTTTCGGTCCTGATGATTCCCGTAGTGGTGCGTTCCAGCGAGGAAATGCTCAAGATCGTCCCCAACGAACTGCGCGAAGCGGCCTACGCGTTGGGTGTGCGTAAGTGGCGCACCATCCTCAAGGTGGTTATCCCGACGGCGATCTCCGGCATCGCGTCCGGCGTCACCTTGGCGATCGCCCGCGTTATCGGTGAGACTGCGCCCATCCTGGTCACCGCCGGGTTTGCCACCAGCATCAACACCAACGTGTTCGGCGGCTGGATGGCCTCGCTACCCACGTTCATCTACACCCAGATCCTGAACCCCACCTCGCCGGCGAACCCGGACCCGTCCTCGCAGCGGGCCTGGGGCGCCGCCCTGGTGCTGATCATCCTGGTAATGGTGCTGAACCTTGGCGCCCGGCTGGTCGCCAGGACCTTTGCTCCCAAGACCGGCCGGTGAAATTTTTACAGCAGGCCATTCCGGTCCTCGCGGCCAAACCCTAGACTTCAATCCGTACCCCAGCAAGTGAAGGAACACCATGTCTAAGCGCATCGACGTCAAAGACCTGAACGTGTACTACGGCGATTTTCTGGCCGTGGAGGATGTCAGCATCAACATCGAGGCCAAGTCCGTAACGGCCTTCATCGGTCCCTCAGGCTGTGGCAAGTCCACGTTCCTGCGCACCCTGAACCGCATGCACGAGGTTCTGCCCGGCGCCCGCGTCGAAGGCGAAGTCCTGATGGACGGCGACAACCTCTACGGCCCCGGCGTGGACCCCGTGACGGTGCGTTCGCAGATCGGCATGGTCTTCCAGCGGCCCAACCCGTTCCCCACGATGTCCATCCGCGACAACGTGCTGGCCGGCGTAAAGCTGAACAACAAGAAGATCTCCAAGGGCGAGGCCGACGTCCTCGTAGAGAGGTCCCTCCAGAGCGCCAACCTCTGGAACGAGGTCAAGGACCGCCTGGAGAAGCCAGGATCCGGCCTGTCAGGCGGCCAGCAGCAGCGCCTCTGCATCGCCCGTGCCATTGCGGTGGAACCGCAGGTGATCCTCATGGACGAGCCGTGCTCCGCGCTGGACCCGATCTCCACGCTGGCCATCGAGGACCTTATCAACGATCTCAAGGACCAGTACACCGTGGTGATCGTGACCCACAACATGCAGCAGGCCGCCCGCGTTTCGGAAAAGACGGCGTTCTTCAACATCGCCGGTACCGGCAAACCGGGCAAGCTGATCGAATACGGGAACACTCAGACCATCTTCAACAACCCCAACGTGAAAGCCACCGAGGACTACGTCTCCGGCCGCTTCGGATAAGCCCCACCGGCTCCCTAACCTCGCAAGCTCGGCCAGGGAGCCGGTGGGGACAGTCGATGCGGCGTTTAAAGCTTGCGCTCAGCCCGCCAAAGGTGACATCGCCAAGGCCAGCACGAACGCCCCGGCAGCGGTTGCCGCGGGGGTCAGGACCCACAGCCCCAGAATGCGGATCACCAGCTTCCGGTTGGTCACGGAGAAGTTCTGGTTCTCGCCTGCGCCCAGCACGGCGGACGTCACGATGTGGGTGGTGGACACGGGCCAGTGCAGTCCGATGGCGCCCACGAACAGGATCACCGCGCTGAAGATCTGGGCCACAGAGCCCCGCAACGGGTCAATCCGGGTGATTTTGTAGCCGATGGTTTGAGAGATCCGCCAGCCGCCGAAAAGCGTTCCCACCGTTATCATCACCGCGGAGAGCAGCGCCACCCACATGGGGATAGTGCCGCCGTCGGAATATCCAGCCGCCAGCAGGGCCAGCAGCAGCACGGCACTGATCCGCTGGCCGTCCTGCAGGCCGTGCCCGAATGCCACGGCGCCGGCGGCGATGGACTGGCTGCGGCGGAAGCGTTGGTTGACAACGTTGGGCTGGGTGTAGCGTGCCGCCCACGTGACTGGGAAAACCAGCAGGAACGCGCCGCTGTAAGCAACCAGTGGCGACAGGAGCAGCGGCAGGACCACCTGGAACAGCAGCGACTCGTTCACCGCGCCCACACCTGCGCCGCCCACGGCCAGGCTGGCCAGACCGGCGCCGCCCAGCCCTCCCACCAGGGCATGGGTGGAGGACGCCGGGATGCCGCGCCACCACAGCAGGACACCCCAGACGCAGGCGCTCGCGAGCCCTGCAACCAGCATGCTAAGGCCGTTGGTGCCGTCTGGAAGGCTGATCCAGGTCTGGCTGATGGTTACCGCCAGGCTGGCGCTGAGCAGGGCGCCCAGGAAGTTGAAGAAGGCCGCAAGCAGCACGGCCACGCTTGGCGTGAGCGCCCGGGTGCGGACAGCCAGCGCAACGGACGTGGAGGCGTCCCTGAAGCCGTTCAGGAAGGCAAATCCCGCGGCCAGCACAACCACCGCAGCAAAGATGACTGCGGTCACCTCAGGATTCCTTGACGATGATGCTGCCCACCTGGGTGGCAATGCGCCGCATGTCCTTGGTGACTTCCACCAGCTGGTTGGCGATGTCGCGGTGGCGGGAATACTGCGCCCACTTCATTTCGTGGATCATGTCCGCCACCCAGACCCGGTGCGACCGTTCGGCGCGCTTGGCCAGCCGCAGGATCTCGATCCAGTAGTCCTCCAGGTCATCGAGGTTGTTCAGCCGGCGCATGGCGTCCACCGTGAGTTCGGCCTGCCGGCTGATGACATCCACCTGGTCCGCCGCCCGTTTTGGCAACCGCTCCAGCTTGTACAGGGCCACCAGCTCGGCGGCGGCATCCAGTTTCTCGATGGCCTCGTTGAGGTAGCGGGACAGTGCGTACATGTCTTCGCGGGGTAGCGGGTTTACGAAGCTGGTGCGCATGTGGGTGAGCAGGGCGAAGTGAAGCTCGGCGGACGTGGCCTCGTGGTTGTGCATGTCGTCCACGAGTTTTGCGTGCTCGGACGCGGGGACGCCAAGGATCTCTGCCATGGTGGCGCTGGCGTGCACAATTTGCTGGGCCATCTGGGACAGCAGGGTCAGCCCTGCGGGCTCCTGGGGAAAAAGGCGCAGCTTCACGTTGGGATACCGGTCTCCGGGGATGTACAGGGGTCGGGGGCCGCCCACTTGTGACTTGACGCAGGCCAGCAGCTGATGTTGATTCTACCGGCCCAGTGCCCGCGGCCTGTAAACAGGCAGAAAAATGGTGCCGAACCGGATACGCCTCTCGGCGGTAGGCCGCTCTAGGCGGCTAATTGTTGAAGCCCGGGGGTTTCGCGGCTCGACACCAGTTTCAGTGTTCTACGTTGCTTGGCCCAAGTCAACATTGACAGACCTGCGCCGGTGGTTCAGTCGAGCTCGCCCAGCCGCCAGGCGTTTGCCGCATGTTCAAGGTCCTCGGCCGTCTTCACGAGCTGGTGCGAGTTCCGCGTGAGCTTGCTTGCGTGGGCCTCGTTGCCGAGCTCGGCACCGTCGGCGATCGTCGCCTGGCCCAGCGCCACCACGCGGCAGAACGCGGCGGAACGTTCCAGCGCGACGTCGAACTCGCCGTCGAACGCTCCGGAGAGAATGGCGTCAGCCATGGTCCGCATTTCCTCGGCTCCCGGCGGTTCAGCGGCGCCGGCCACCACGTTGGAAACCTGCGCGGTGTCCTTGCCTGCTCGGAAGTACACGGAGATCCGTTCGGGGTCCTGGACGGTGGCGGCGCGCAGGGCGTACAGCCGCCAGAGGGCGCCGGGCAGCGAACGCGCCGGGCTTTCCGCCCACATCTCCGCGATGGCCTCCAGGCCCTGCTCGTCGGTCAGCTTGACCAGGCGTTCGGTGATGACGGGATCGTCGCTGTCGCGTCCGTGGCGCACCAGTGCCTGGGCGGCGAGGTGGGCGGCCTCGGAGACGCGCGCAGGATCGGGGCCGCCTGCGAACGGCTCAAAGTCGATGGGGGCGAACGGCTTGGGCTTGTGATGCCGGTTGGCTCCGCCGTAGTGACTGGGTCCTGCTTGTTCGCTCATGCCCCCCACGCTACTCCTGTGCCGCGCGGGAAATCGAGTACTGTTTGCAGCCAGGATGGACCTTGCCAGCGCCGGTGACGCTGTGTGGAATTCGGAACATACGACGGCGGCGGACAACCTGCGTGCCAAAGCCGCCCCGTGTGTGGGGTAAAGTATTTTACGTCCAGAAATGGACTGGGCTGATCGGTCGTTTGACCGTCGGCTGGGGCCTTTAGCTCAGTTGGTAGAGCATCGGACTTTTAATCCGTGGGTCGTGGGTTCGATCCCCACAGGGCCCACCCACGCGGAAGACCAGAGACACTTCGTCTCTGGTCTTCTTTCGTGTACACCCCAGCACGGGCACGGGCACGGGCATGGGCATTGGCGGTGGCCAACGTGGATGACCTGAGGAAGCCTAATGCTCGAAATGCGTGTCCGGTGCTCCGCCTGGCAGGTTCGCCAGGATGCCCTCAGCCACCTTGCGGAGCTTGATGTTCCGGTGGCTGGATGCCTTGGCGATGATGGCAATTGCGTCGTTGTAGGAGCACCTGTTCTGCGCCATGATGACGCCGCAGGCAATGTCGATGGACGTCCGGCTTTCCAAAGCTGACTGCAGGTCCGACGCCCTGGTGCTGGCCGACTCCAACTCAAGGGCCAGCCTGAGGCCGCGGGACGCGAGGTCAGCGAAACTGCGGGCCTCGGCGGTGACGTGCAGCGGGAACGCCTGGGGGCTGGCTGCGAAGAAGGCGAGGGCGGCCTCGGTGCCCTCATCCAGGGAAAGCCGCAGGCCCAGGACGCTGTCGAACCCGGCGTCCTGCAAGTGCGGCCGGTAGCGTCCCCAGCGGAAGTCGGAGGCCACGTGGTTCATGGCCGCGGTCCCTGTGCCGGTGAGGGCTTCGGTCAGGGGGCCTTCGCCGACTTCCTTTTCCAACCGGGCCAACGTCGCGGTCCGCGTGCCCGTTCCAGCGGTGGTTCTGGAGCGTTTGGCCCGGCTCATGACCAGGGCGCATTCGATGGGAACGCCGGCGAGCCGGCTCAGCGTGGCGGCTCCCAGGTGGGCCAGGATCTCCAGGGAGTCAGACAGGTCCTTCGAGCCGGTGACCAAGTCAGGGATAAGCCCGTCGGCGCCGACCATCCCGATGGTGAACGCCTTGGCTGCCGGTTCCGCGCCAGGACGATCGCCCGGTGCCGGGATGGGCCTGCGGTCCGGGATTGCCGCCGGCCCCGGATGCGGGGCTGCATGCTGGGTGGTGTGTTGGGCCGGATGAGCGGGCGCTGGCCTCCTGCCCGCCGACGCGTGTGCCTGGGAAGCCTCGGATCGGGAATACTTCACCTTCGCCTCCCGCCGGCACACCAGGAACTGATTGGAAGCGTTTGATGAATGTGAAGCGTGGAGGACAAAGGGCCGGCGACGGCTGGGGGAGAGGCCTTGGTCTCTAAGACCTCCTCGTCGCCGGCCCCGCTTATTTCCCGGACCCCTTGGAGCGGGAAAACGCGGCTGCCGAGTCGTGTATTCATCCTTCCCACAACCCCCTAGTGAGACATCCAAACCAGTGCGGTTTGCGAGTCTTAACTCATTAGTCGAACTTAGTTCTGGCAGGGCCCCCGGCAACCGCGTAATCGGTACTTGTTTTTCAAATTAGGTAGTACTTGGTTTTTCGGAAGAACTATTCAACTCCGCGCTGATGAGTTCTCCTCCGCCGGCACGATCACCATGAGCCGGCGTTCAGCGTCGGACCCCTCCGGCGACGGAGTTTCGGCGCCCTCGTCGAACACCTGGAACTGACCCGCGAACTCGGTGTTTTCACGGTCCGGTACCGGGCGGCAACTTCGTGTCCGGATACCGAGTTTTTGTCCACGTAATGCGCAAAACGACTGGCGAAGTCCCATTACATGGACAAAAACTCCAGGTCATGACGCAGGCCGCGGGAGGTGGAAAGATGAGGGCCATGGAACTGCATATCACCGGTGACCCGGCCGCCGACCAACTGCTGACCGATGACGCGTTTGCGCTGCTGACAGGCATGCTGCTGGACCAGCAGGTAACCATGGAATCCGCCTTTGCCGGGCCGGAGAAGATCCGGGCCCGGATCGGGTCCATCGCCCCGGCCGCGGTGGCCGCGTACGAACCTCAGGCTTTCGTCGACGTGTTCAAGGAACGGCCGGCGGTGCACCGGTTCCCCGGCTCGATGGCGGGACGTGTCCAGGCGCTCGCCGAGACGGTGCAGCATGACTGGGACGGCGACGCGACGCTGATCTGGACCAAGGGCGACCCGGACGGCCCGGAGGTGCTGCGCCGCCTGCAGGCACTGCCAGGATTCGGGGAGCAGAAGGCAAAGATATTCCTTGCGCTCCTGGGGAAGCAGCGCGGGCTGAACGCACCCGGCTGGCGCGAGGCCGCCGGCCACTACGGCGAGGAGGATGCCTTCCTTTCGGTTGCCGACATCGTGAGTCCCGAATCGCTCGCCAAGGTGCGGGCCAGCAAGCAGGCAGCAAAGGCGGCGGCCAAGGCTGCCAAAGGCTGACCGCTCATGGCAGTGACCATGAACGATGTGGCGCGCGTCGCCGGGGTGTCGTTGAAGACCGTGTCGAACGTGCTCAACGACTACGAGTTCATCCGGCCGGCCACCAGGCAACGGGTCCAGGATGCCATTGCCGCACTGGGCTACGAGGCGAACCTGACAGCTCGCAGCCTGCGCTCCGGGAAGACCCACATGCTGGGCCTGGTGCTGTCCGACCTCGCGGCGCCGTACTACGCAGAGCTGGCCTCAAGGGTGATGGCGGCGGCGGAGCGGCGCGGCTACCGCGTGCTGGTGGAAGTCCGGCGCCCTGGAAGCCAACGAACTCGGTGCCCTGCAGGGTCCGCTGCGGCAGCTGACCGACGGACTCCTGTTCACGCCACTCGTCATGAGGGCCGATGCCGTCGCCTCCCACCGCGGCAGCAAGCCGGTGGTGCTGCTCGGCGAGCACATTCAGGTTCCCCGGCTGGATCTGGTCACCATGAGAAACCAGGACGCCGCCCAGGCCCTCACCGCCCACCTGCTGGCCGGAGGCCGCCGTCGTATTGCCGTGCTCGGCGCCCATCCTGGCGAATCAGCGGGCTCGGCCGGCCTGCGACTCAACGGTTATCGGAGCGCACTGGAGGACTCCGGTGTCCCGTTTGACCCGGCCCTGGTGGCACCCGGGGAATGGCGCCGCGACGGGGGAGCAGCCGCCGTCGCCGGCCTCCTGGAACACGGCATTCCGTTCGACGCCGTCTTCGGGCTCAACGACGCCCTCGCCCTGGGCGCCATGCACGAACTGCTCGTCCGTGGCGTGAAGGTGCCCCAGGACGTTGCCGTGGCGGGCTTTGACGACATCGACGAGGCACGGTTCGCCTCGCCGTCGCTCACCACCGTGTCGCCCGGCATGGATGAGATTGCGGAACGGTCCGTCGGGTTGCTGATCGACCGGATTGACGGGCTGGAAGCGAGGGCAGACGGGGTCCACGCGGAGGCGGGCTTTGACCTGATAGTCCGGGATTCGGCGCCCTGAGGGCTGCCGCCGGACTATCGTTGGCTGCAACAGTCGTGCGCGGGGGCGTGTTGCTCCCGTGCGTCAGCAAGCAATGTAAGTTCGGGCCCATCACACCAGACGAGGCGGACATCCATGAAGGCTCCAGACCAGCAGCACGCTCAAATTTTCGGCACACCGGTTCCACCGGGCTATGGTGATGCCGCCGGTCATGAGCCCGTGGACCGGCACCTGCTCCAACGCCTCGCCGACGTTCACGGCGTGGGCACCTCGTTCCACGGCTGGGACGGGCTGCCGCACAGCGTCGCCCCGGAGACCCTGACCAAGGTTCTGGCGGCGCTGGGCGTCCCCGCCCACACGAACCAACTGATCGAAACTGCCTTGGCCGAGGCGGAAGTGGCGCCGTGGCGGCGGATGCTGCCGCCCGCCGTCGTGGTCCAGCAGGGCCAAACCGCACTGGTTCCCGTCCACGTCCGGGACGGTTCGACAGCGCGTCTGACAGTTGTGCTCGAGGCCGGTACGGGCGAGCCCGTGGAAGCTGTCCAGCAGGACGTCTGGGTGCCGCCCCAGGAGGTGGATGGTGTGGCCACCGGCCGGGCCACGTTTGCCGTGCCGGAGGGGTTGCCGTTGGGCTGGCACACACTGCAGGCAGAGTCCGACGGCGTCACAGCCGAGGGCGCGCTGGTGGTGGTTCCGGCGCGGCTTACCACCGCCGATTCCTTGGTGGAGCGGCGGGGGTGGGGCCTGGCAACCCAGCTCTATTCCGTGCGGTCCAAGCGGTCCTGGGGGATCGGCGACTTCGCCGACCTCGCGGACCTGGCCACACTCAGCGGCGCCCGTGGCGCGGACTACGTGCTGGTCAACCCACTGCACGCCGCGGAACCCGTGCCGCCGGTCCAGCCCTCGCCCTACTCGCCGTCCACGCGGCGCTTCTTCAGCCCGCTGTACATCCGGGTGGAGGCCATCCCGGAAATCGCCTACCTGAAGCTGCGTAAGCGCGCAGCGGTGGACAGCCTGCAGGAGCAGGTCCAGGTCCTGAACAAGGACGGGGAACGGCTGGACCGGAACGCCGTGTACGCCGCCAAGCTCCAGGCCCTGGAACTCCTGTATCACGCCCGGCGCTCGCCGGCGCGGCAGGCAGCGTTCGACGAATTCTGCCGGATCTCCGGCTCCGGGCTGGATGACTTTGCGCTGTGGTCCGCCATCCGGGAAGACCTGGCACCGGACCATCCGCTGTGGGCCGACCCGGACTGCGCGCTGGGATCCCCTGAAGCGGAGTCACTGCGCCGGAAGCTTGCGGACCGGATCGGGTTCCACCGCTGGCTGCAGTGGATCTGTGATGAGCAGCTTGAGAACGCGCAGCAGGCGGCGCGCCGGGCGGGGATGCGGCTGGGCGTGGTGCACGATCTTGCCGTGGGCGTGGACCTCAGCAGCGCCGACGCCTGGACCCTCCGCGGTGTCCTGGCGCCCGGGATCAGCGTGGGGGCGCCGCCGGACATGTACAACCAGCTCGGCCAGGACTGGAACCAGCCGCCGTGGCATCCAGCCCGCCTGGCGGAGGCCGGCTACGCGCCGTTCCGCAACATGCTCTCCACCGTACTCCGGCATGCCGGCGGCATTCGGGTGGACCACGTGCTGGGCCTGTTCCGCCTTTGGTGGGTGCCGGCCGGCAACTCCCCGCGCGACGGCGCCTATGTCACGTACGACCACGAAGCACTGATCGGTATCCTGGCACTGGAGGCCCAGCGTGCCGGCGCCGTGGTGATCGGCGAGGACCTGGGAACCTTCGAGCCGTGGGTGCGCGACTACCTCGCTGCCCGCGGCATCCTGGGCACCTCCATCCTCTGGTTCGAGAACGACGGCGATTCACCCCTGCCGCCGGAGCTGTACCGCACGCAGGCCCTCGCCAGCGTCAACACCCACGACCTGCCGCCCACCGCCGGCTACCTGGCGGGCGACCACGTGGCTCTTCGCAGCAGGCTGGGCCTCCTGGCACGCCCCGAGGCGGAAGAGCGGGCGGAGCACACGGCCACGCTCGAAAAGATGATGGGGCTGCTGCGGGAACGCGGCCTGCTGCCTGAGGGTGGCTACGGCAGCACCGGCAGCGAGGAACGCACCATCGAGGCGCTGCACCGCCTGCTGGCCCAGACGCCGTCGGTCCTTCTCGGCGTGGCCCTGGTGGATGCGGTGGGGGAACGGCGCGTGCAGAACCAGCCCGGCACCACCGAGGCGCTGTATCCGAACTGGCAGGTCCCGCTCGGTGATCCGGACGGCCGCGCGATGCTCATTGACGACCTCCCCAACAACGCCCGGTTCAACTCCCTGCTGGCCGCGGTTTCGGAGGCGCTGCGCGGCTGACCCATGCCGCAGCTGACCTCGATCGGTAACCCGCTTAGCCGTGGGTCAGCGGGTAACCTCCTCCAGGAGTTCCAGCACGTGGCGGTACTGCGCGCCGGTTGCCCGCGTCATACCCAGTTCGCAGGTCCGGTTGCAGGACGCGTGCGCCGCAGCGCCCATGTCCGCTACCTCCGCGGCCTGCTTCGCGGTAGCTGATGCCGTCAGCTCCGGGTGCAGCATCCCACGGTCCCCGGCGAATGCGCAGCAGCCCCAGTTTTCCGGCACCTCCACGCGGTCGGCGACGGCGCCGGCCACGGCACCGAGGGCATCGTTGAGGCCCATCCGGGTGGAGGAGCAGGTGGGGTGCAGGGCCAGGGACTCCAGCTTCCCGTGATCGGGCAGCCCAGGAAGGATCCGGTCCGCGGCGAAGTCCACGGCGTCCACCATGCGCAGTGGACGCTGCCCTGCTGCCGGCGTGTCCGATTCGACGGCCTGGCGCAGGCCCTCGGTGCAGGAGGACGCGTCGCAGACGATGGGCAGTTCGCCGTCCTTGGTTGCCTCCCGGAGGGCTGCCAGGGTCTTCTCCCGCATCGTTTTTTGGCCTGCGGCCATACCCTTGGAGGACCAGGGCGTGCCGCAGCAGAGGCCATCGATCCCTTCCGGGACAAGGAGCGTAATCCCTGCCCTGGCACAAAGCTGTTCAAAGCTGTACTGGACGCCGTGCCCTTGGCCGTCCTGAGCCGTACCCGCGGGCCCGAACATGGTCCCCACGCACGCAGGGAAGTAGACAGCGTCCACTTCGCCCGCCGGCGTCGGACGCTTCCGCACCGAACCGCCGCCCGGCAGTTCGGCCGAATACAGCGGGACTGTGTCTTCCCCAAGCACTGCCCGCGCGGCCTTATTGGGCGGGGCGATGGCGGCGGCCGGGAGCTTGTTCACCACAGTCAGGGCCAGCGAAGCACCCCGGGTGACGCCTTCCCAGTGCTTGGCGGCGGCATTCCACGCCCCGTTGGCGAGCGGGCCGGCGTCGGCCTTCCGCAGCTTCTTTACCAGCGATCCGGTGTTGATGTCCACCGGGCAGGCGGTCTGGCACATTCCGTCCACGGCGCAGGTGTCCACAGATTCGTACTCGTAGTCCTTTTCCAGTTCCGTGACCAGCGCAGTGTCTCCGGCCAGCCGCGCGGATTCGATGGCGCGCAGCGTGACGATCCGCTGCCGCGGCGTGAGGGTGATGTCCTTGCTGGGGCACACCGGCTCGCAGTAGCCGCAGGAGACACAGCGGTCCACCTCCTCGGCGACCGGAGGCGCCGTCTTGATGTGCCGCAGGTGCGCCAGCGGGTCCTCGTCCATGAGGACGCCCGGGTTGAGCATCGCGGCAGGGTCGAAAAGCCGCTTGATGCTGCGCATCACGTCGTAGAGCTCATCGCCGTATTGCCGGCGGACGTACGGGGCCATCACGCGCCCGGTGCCGTGCTCGGCCTTCAGCGATCCGCCCTCGGCCAGGACCAGGTCCACCATGTCTTCGGTGAAGGCGCTGTAACGGTCCAGTTCTGCGGCGGTGGCGAAACCGTCGGTGAGCATGAAGTGGACGTTGCCGTCCTTGGCGTGGCCGAAGATCACGCTGTTGCCGTAGCTGTACTTGTCGAAAAGCCGGATCAGTTCCCGGCAGGTGCGGCCCAGCACCGGGACGGGGACCACAATGTCTTCCAGCAGCGCGGTGGTGCCCTGGGGGCGCGCACCGGCGACGGAGGCGTAGAGGCCCTTGCGCAACTGCCAGAGCTGGCCCCGTTCCCGGGCGTCACCGGTGAACCGGGCGGGGGTGGAGAGCCCCAGGCCCATGAGGATGCCCTCGCCGTTGACTTGGAGCTCCGCCAAATGTCCGGCGCTGCCGGCGGAGTATTCCACGAGCAGGGCGGCATGGTCCCGGACCGCCAGGTCCTGCACGACGGCGGGCGTTCCCTTGAGCGTCTGGCCCACCTTCAGTGACAGCGCGTCCATCAGCTCAATGGTTGCGGCCCCTGTTTCTACGAGGGCAGGCAGGGCCGCGTTGGCCGCCTCGAGGTCCGGAAATACCAGCAGGCCCGCGGCGGCGTGCTGGAGCCGCGGGATGGTGCGGAAAATCGTCTCTGCCACGAAACCTAGGGTGCCTTCGCTGCCGACAATCAGGTGGGCCATGATGTCCACCGGGCTCTTGAAGTCCAGCAGGGAGTTCAGGCCGTAGCCCATAGTGTTCTTCATGGAAAACTGCTGCCGGATCCGGTCGACGGAGTCGGGGTTGTTCCGGACGCGCTCCGCCAACCGGGCTAAACCTTCGTAGAGTTCCGGTTCGAGGGCGCGGAGCTTTTGGTCGGCGTCGACCGCCCCGGTGTCGATCACGGTGCCGGAAGGCAGCACTACGGTCAACGACTCCAGCGTCCGGTAGGTGTTGTCCACGGTCCCGCAATTCATGCCGGAGGAGTTGTTGGCCACCACGCCGCCGATGGTGCACGCCGCCTCGCTGGCCGGATCCGGGCCGAACTTGCGGCCGTAGCGGGCGAGCCTCGCGTTGAGCGCCCGTACGGTGACGCCGGGCTGTACCCGGACCCGCGCGCCGTCGTCAAGCACTTCGATGTCCCGGAAGTTGCGGCGCACGTCCACCAGCACGCCGTCGGTAACCGCTTGGCCGCTCAGGCTCGTTCCGCCGGAGCGGAACGTCAGCGGCACACCCTGGGCAGCGCTCGCACGCAGCAGCCCGCCCACCTCGGCGGCGCTCCCCGCCGTGACCACAGCCTGCGGGATCAGGAGGAAGTGCGAGGCATCGTGGGCGTTCGCGTGCAGGTCGATGGCCCGGGTCTTCACCTGGGTGGGATCCTTCACCGCCGCGCGTAGGCCAGCTATGTCCAGGGGTGCCATCAGGGGACCATCCAGCCCAGTACGGGGGTGGACTGCAGGAAGATCAGCACGGTGATGAGCGCCAGCAGGCCGAGGCTCCAGCCGAGGAGCTTCCGGAAGAGGGTGCCCTCTGCACCGTCAAGGCCCACCGCGGCCGAGGCCACCGCCAGGTTCTGCAGCGACAGCATCTTGCCCATCACCCCTGCGGAGGAGTTGGAGGCGGCCATCAGCACCGGAGAAAGGCCGGTCTGCTCCGCTGCGGTGGCCTGCATCTGGCCGAACAGCGAGTTGGAGGAAGTATCGGAGCCGGTGAGTGCCACACCAATCCAGCCAATCAATGGTGAGAGGACGGCGAAGAAACCGCCCGCGGAGGCCAGCGCGAAGCCGAGCGTAGTGGTCTGGCCGGAAAGGTTCATCACGAAGGAGAGGCCCAGCACGGCCGTGACGGTAACGATGGTCCAGCGCAGCTGTACCAGGGTGTCCCGGTAGATGCGAAGGCCCTGTGATGCGATGATCTTGTACAGCAGCATGGTGAGCAGGCCGGAGAACAGCAGCAGGGTGCCGGTCGCCTTGAGGTGGTCCAGCTTGAACTTCGTGGCCGCGACAGGCTTGCCGGCCGAGTCGGTGATGTCCAGGCCGGGCCAGGCGAACGTGACGCTGCCAACCTGGCTCAGCCAGGCCTTGACGAACGGAATCTGCGCCACCGAGAACACCGCGATGATGATCAGGTAAGGGGCGATCGCCATCCAGATCTTCCGCGGCTCGGGCCGCGAGTTATCGGTGGGTACCGCACTGTCAGTTGGCACCGCGCTGCCCGAGGCGGGCCGTTCGGCAAAGTGTCTTGAGCTGGCTCCGCTCACCGAACCGGCACCTGCGCGTGCAGCGACGGCGGCTGCCTCGGCTGGTTCCAGTGCAGCCTGGACGGCGCCTCCCATCCCGACGGTTTCCTTCGGCTGCCACACCTTCAGCATCAGCAGCACGGCGGCCACTGTTACGACGGCGGCCACAACATCAGTGAGTTCCACGGCGAAGTAGTTGGAGGTTACAAACTGCGCCGCACCGAACGCGACGCCTGCGACGAGGGCCACGGGCCAGGTCTGTTTCACGCCACGACGGCCGTCCACGATGAACACCAGCAGCAGCGGAACGATCAGGGCGATGAACGGCGTCTGGCGTCCGGCCATTGAGGAAAGCTCATTCAGCGGCAGGCCCGTGACACCGTTCAGGGCGATGATCGGCGCGGCCATCGCGCCGAAGGCAACCGGGGCAGTGTTGGCAAGCAGCGAGACAATGGCCGACTTCAAGGGCTTCATTCCTGCAGCCATAAGCATGGCTGCAGAGATGGCCACGGGCGCGCCGAATCCGGCCAGGGATTCCAGCAGGGCGCCGAAGCAGAAGGCGATCAGGATGGACAGGATCCTGAGGTCGTTCGAGATCGAACGGATGGTGCGCCCCAGCACTTCGAACCAAGGAGTGGCCACGGTGAGCCGGTAGATCCACAGCGCGTTAACAAGGATCCACAGGATAGGGAACAGGCCGTAGAAGATGCCTGCCGCGGTGGCGCTCAGGGCCTGGTTGACCGGCATCTGCCAGCCAACGATGGCCAGTACGAGGGACAGGGCGAGGCTGGCCAGGGCAGCTTTGGGTGCCTTGACTTTGAAAACGCCCAGCAGAACGAAAAGCAGGACGAGGGGAAGCGCAGCGCAAAGGGCTGAAATCACTAGGGACCCGGAAATGGGGTCGAGGATCTGCTGAAACATGTGTCTCCAGATTGTGTTAGGCGTCACAACACTGTGGCGCCCAACGATTGTCTAACAAGTACACATGTTGGTCAAGTGCATGTGTTGACTTGTCTGGCAAGATTGGGGGAAATGGGAAAAGACTTTACAGGAGAAGCGCACATGGCCGGCCGCATTGCTGCAGTCTCAATCGTCGACGCGATCGCTGCGGATCTGCGGAGCCGCGTTTTCTCTGGTGACCTGGGTTCCGGCGAGGCGCTCACTGAGACAGACATCGCCACGTCCTATGAAGTGGCACGCCCAACCGCCAAAGCCTCGATTGAGAAGCTCGTGGCGGAGGGGCTGCTGGACCGGGGCACGCACAAGACCGCACGGGTCGTGGACCTGGGACCGGAATCCGTGCGGGACATCTACCTGGCACGCGCCTATCTGGAAAGCGAAGTACTACGCCGGCTGGCGCGCACCAGGGAGATACCGCAGGAGGCCGTCCAGGCCAACCGCGATATCGCGGCATCGAAGTCGGGTACGCCGCTGGACGTTGTGGAACCTGACATGCGCTTCCATACAAGCCTGATCGACGCAGTGGCAAATGAGCGCATCAGCCGGATGTACCGCTCGCTTGTGGGTGAGGTGCGGCTGTGCATGGTCCGGGTCCAGTCACTGCACCTCCTGGACACGGAGCTGATACTGGCCGAACACCAGAAGATCCTTGAGCTGATCGAGGGCGGCCAGGGCGAGGCCGCGGCCGAACTGCTGGACGAACACCTTGGGCGGGCGCGTGAACGGCTGGTCGCCGCTATGGGGGGAACCGCTGGCCCAGAGGCTGAGTACCCGTCAGGGCTGGTGCCGGAGTAGCCGGCACACAGCAATGCGGGGTCACCGGTCGGTGCTCCGAAACTCCGGAACGGACCGACGGTGCCCCGCATCGCGGTGCTAGGCGGCGCGGCGAAAAACAGCGCTGGGCCCTAACCCGCCGTGAGCAGGTGGGTGGCGTGGTCGTACCGGAAGGTGACCGCGCCGCCGTCGTGCGTGTAGGAGATGTTGCCGCCGTTGCGTACGCCGTTGGCACCGTAGTTCTCGTCCCAGCCCCGGTTCAGTGCGGCCTTGAACTCGTAGTCGCCGGCCGGGAGGTCCGCGACGGCCAGCTTCCACACCTGCGTTGCCGGGTCCAGCGTCAGCTGGGCCTGGTCGCAGGCCGGCAGCCAGTCATCCTCGCAGCCGAGCTCCAACCCCATGCTTCCCACCGCTGAAACCGCCTGCGGCTGCTGGGATGCGTAGACGGCAGTGGTGACGTGCGTGCGGTTGTCGTAGCGGAAAGTGACCGCTCCGCCGGGGTGGTCAAGGACGATGTTGCTCCCGTTAAGGAGCCCGTCCGCGCCGTAGCTGACACCCCACGTGCCGTTGAGCGCGGCCTTGTATTCGTACTGCCCGGCTGGCAGGTCCACGGTCAGCCGCCAGATGTTATCCGCCGGGTCCAAGGTCATGAAGGCCGCTGGGCAGGCCTCGTCCCAATCCTTTGGACAGCCCATCCCGGCGTTAAACGACCCCGCAACAGTCACTGAGTCCGGCTGCGGTGCCTCACCCAACGTCACCGTCCGCGGTTCGCTGACCACGCTGAAGCCGGGACCGGTCATGGCGGCGCGGTATCGGACCACGGTGCCGTCGGCGAGTTCCAGGCCTGCCAGGTCATCGGTCGCCGAGTACACCGGTGATGAGTCGTCAGAGCCCACAGCAGTCCAACCGCCGCCTGCGATGCTGCGCTCGAAGGACACCATATGGCTGGACTTTTCCGGATCTGCGGTGGCGCTGAGCTCCACGGAACCCTCCACGCTGCTGCCTTCGACGGGTTTCTGCATGGTTAGGATCGGCGCCGGAACGGCGGCTGCCCGGGACTGGCTGGTGGCACGGTGGCCCCCATTGTCCAGCACCGTGGCGCGGTATTCGAGGACGGTGCCTGCATACAAGGCAGCGACATCGTGGAACACCTGGTACGGCGCGGTGTCGTCGGTGCCGATCGGTGCCCAGCCACCGCCCGCCGTCCTGGCCTCAAAGGTGACCTCGTAGAACGAAGCACCGCCGACGTCGGCCGTCACGTTGATCCGGCCGTTATCCGCCGGTGCCGCGGCAGGTTCCTGAAGTGCGACGGCGGGAGCCGCCTTGGAGTGCGGAATACGGCCCGACGACTGGTAGACCACGGCCGACAGCGGCGGGACGGTGACTGTCAGCTTTCCGTCCGCTGAGGTCTTCACCGTGTCCGCGCCCGCACCGTAAATCTGCGTGTAGCTGCGCTTGCCGATGTAGGTGGGCACGTCCGCCGTCTGCTGCTGTTCGCTGTTGTTCAGGGCTACAACATACTCACGCTGGTCCTCCGCATCGGTGCGGGAGAAGGCATAGATCCCTTGCCCTTCGGAGGCGTAGCGGTGCTGGTGGGCGCCGTCGCGCAGGGCAGGGTGGCCCTTGGTCAGGGCCGCGAGCTGGCTGATCTTGGCATACAGCGGGTGGCCGGCGTTGAAGTTGTCGCTGGCGTGCGTGGCGTCGGTGCCCAGCAGGTCGTCGTCGAGGTACTCCGGCACCTGGCTGGCGAAGAGCGTCTGCCGGGCGTCCTGGTCGCCGCCGGGGCCGGTAAAGCCTTGCTCGTCGCCGTAGTAGATCACCGGGTTGCCACGGGAAAAATACATCAGCTCGTGGGCCAGCTGGTCGCGGGCCACCTGCTCCGTGTCGGCTGAGCCCGGGTTGTCGGCGGCGATGATGCTGCCGATGCGGCCCATGTCATGGTTGCCCAGGAAGGTTGGCAGTTGGTAGACGTTGGAATCGGCGTCGGTGTACCAGTCGTCGCCGGCGAAGAACGTCTCCAGCGAGCGGGTGTCCTGGCTCTTGGACGCGAAGTTCCGGGCGGCCTCCTGGAACGGGAAGTCCAGCACGGCCTGCATCTGGTTGCGGGTGGTGAACTGCGAGGTGAAGGACTTGGTCGTGTCGAAGACTTCGCCGAACATAAAGAACTCGTCCTTGCCCTGTGCCTTGGCGTAGCTGAGCATCTCCGGGCCAAATTCCTGCCAGAACTCGTTGTTGACGTGCTTCATGGTGTCTATCCGGAAGCCGTCCACCCCGAAATCGCCGATCCAGGTCTTGTAGATCTCCTCCATGCCGTCCGCCACTTTGGGGTTCTCGGTGAAGAGGTCATCCAGGCCGAAGAAGTCGCCGTAGTAGGAGTCCTCGCCTTGGAAGGTGGTGTCGCCGCGGTTGTGGTACAGCGTGGGATCGTTCAGCCAGGCGGG
Source organism: Pseudarthrobacter raffinosi (assembly GCF_023913835.1). Lineage (NCBI taxonomy): Bacteria > Bacillati > Actinomycetota > Actinomycetes > Micrococcales > Micrococcaceae > Pseudarthrobacter > Pseudarthrobacter raffinosi. Next base: position 114,336 of record NZ_JAMXBG010000013.1, read on the forward strand.
GACCTTCAGGTTCTCCTCGGCTTTATCCACAACGGGAACGTAGGGGAAGGACGTCCTGTTGACTGAACTTCGGGGAGACTGAACCCAGGCTTTCCGGAGAGGTGGTCATCGTGGACGAAATGCGGCTGAAGCTGCTCGAGGGTCAGATCGGGTTGCCTGGCATTGGTGCTGTCCGGCAAAACGTGGCAGGTCTTCTGCCCTACGCCGTGGTCGACGAGGCAGGGCGTGAGATCGAGGTGTTCTCGGTGTTTCTTCGCGATCTCGTGTTGACGGACATGAGCCCGTTGACGGTGCGTTCGTATGGCAATGACCTGCTGCGCTGGTGGCGGGTGCTGGAACTGATCGGCGTCCCGTGGGACCAGGCGGGCCGTCTGGAGGTCGAGGTCATGGTCGGCTGGATGCGCTCGGCCGTGAATCCTCAGCGGCGGGGGAGCGGGGCACGGGTGATGAATCCACGGACCGGGAAAAGACCGCTGGCTGAGGGGTATGCGCCGGCGACCATCAATCACGCACGGGCTGTCCTCGCATCCTTTTACGCGTCTGAGCGCGGACGCGGTCCTGACGACGATTCGGGCCTTCTACCTCGATATCCAGGGCTGGGCAGCCCAGGAGCCCGAACGCTGGGCCCGATGGGTTGCGCCCTGCCCCATCGGCAGCAGGGAAACCAGGTCACAGGCGAAAACGAAACGCCGAGCCAAGGAACGCATGGATGGCCGCATACGCTTGCTTCAACCGCTCCTTCCTGCCTTCGTCGCCGCCGTGACCGCCCGCCGGGACCACCTGGATGACCTTCTGAAGGCAGCGACCGATGCCGAACCCGACCAGGCGCTGACGGTCGGAGCGAAGAACTATCGGAGGCTGTTCACCGTCGGTGACGCCCGGCACGCCGAGCGTCACGGCCGGGCCAACATCCGGGTGCTCGATGAGTCGACCGGACGGAAGCTCAACGTCACCTTCACTGAGGACGCCGCGTTCTGGCAGTGGGCAGCCGTTGAGACCTTGCGGCACACCGGGCTGCGATGCGAGGAACTTCTGGAGCTATCCCAATTGAGCATCCGCCAGTACGCCCGGCCCAACGGGGAAGTTGTGGCCCTGTTGGTGGTCGCCCCGTCCAAGACCGACCGTGAGCGCGTGATCCCGATGACCGCCGAGCTGTTCCATGTGATTGCGACAATCATCCGCCGCCTCACCCGGAACCGGCGGGGCGTGCCGCTGGCCACGCGATTTGATAAGTACGAACGAATCACGAGTGCACCGCAACCGTTCCTGTTCCAGCGCACGATCGGGCAACGCACCGAAGTCATCAATCCCGGAACGTTGCGCGCGGAACTGGCCAAGCTCAGCGACGCCCTGGCAGTTGAGCACCCTGAGCTGGCCGGTTGCCGGTTTACCCCGCACGACTTCCGCCGTCTGTTCGCCACAGACCTCGTCAACCACGGCCTGCCGATCCACATTGGCGCCGCCCTCCTTGGACACCTGGACGTGCAGACCACCCACGGCTACGTGACCGTCTTCCAGGAAGACGTCATCCGCCACTACCAGATCCACCTCGCCGGCCGCCGGGCGGCCCGGGCCGCCCGGGAATACAGGACCCCGACCACCACTGAATGGGCCGAATTCGAAGAGCACTTCGACAAACGCAAGGTCGAACTCGGCAACTGCTGGCGGCCCTACGCCACCCCCTGCGAGCACGAACACGCCTGCATCCGCTGCCCGATGCTCCAAGTCGACCCTGTCATGATCCAGCGCCTCGACGAAATCAATGAAGACCTCATCACCCGACGCGAGCTCGCCGAAACAAAAGGATGGCTCGGCGAGCTCGAGGGCATCGACCTGACCCTCCGATTCCTCCACGACAAGCGCGCAGATGCACAACGGCTGGCCCGGCTGGGGCCGACCGACCTGGGCATCCCGGTCATCCGTCCTTGAATTGGTTCCCTCGTTCATCTCTGGCCGCGGTGGTCCCTGCTTCGCATTCGAACAGCGACGATGATGCCGGAGAGCGCAGTCAGGGCGGCGACGGCGGCGACGGCGGCGGGGATGCCGTAGGCGTCGGCGATGATGCCGGAGAGCAGGGCGCCGACGGCGAACCCGCCGTCGCGCCACAGCCGGTAGATGCCCACTGATCTGGCCCGCCATTCGGGGTGGGCGACATCGCCGATCGCTGCAAGCAGTGTGGGGTAGACCATGGCGGTGCCGGCACCGAGCAGGACGACGGCGGCAAGCCAGGTTCCGAAGTCATTTCCGAGGGCGACCATGCCCAGCGCCAGGGCTTGGACGAGCATGCCTCCGGCGATCAGTGGTTTGCGCCCGATCCGGTCCGAGAGGGGACCGGTGACGAGTTGACCGGCGCCCCAGACTGCCGGGTAGACGGCGGCGAGGATGCCGATGCGTTCGATGCTGAGCCCTGCGGTGGCGAACAGGACAGGGAACAGGCCCCAGGCGAGGCCGTCGTTGAGGTTGTTCACCATCCCGGCCTGGCTGACGGAGGACAGGGACTTGTCCCGGAAACTGGTCAGAGTGAACACCTCACGGTTGCTCAGCCCGGCATGGCTGCCGGCGTGGACCGGGACGTGCACTGCGGCTTCGGCTTTGGCGTGGTGGTGTGTTTCGCCGATGGTCAGCACGGACAGGCCAAGGCCGACGGCGATGAAGGCAGCGCCGAGCAGGAAGGGCCCGGGGCGCAGTCCGTAGGAGGAAGCGATGTAACCGGTGGCCAGTGCGGTGCCTGCGACGCCGAGGTAGCCGGCCGCTTCGTTCAGCCCCATGGCGAGGCCGCGGCGTTCGGGGCCCACCAGGTCCATTTTCATCATGACGGTGGTGGACCAGGTCAGGCCCTGGCTGATGCCCAGAACCACGTTGGCTGTGACGATCCAGCCCCAGGAGGGCCCGAAGATCAGCAGGAGGGGGACGGGGAGGGCGATGAGCCAGCCGGCGACCAGGACCGGCTTGCGGCCGTACCGGTCCGAGAGGGTACCGGCGAAGTAGTTGGTGGCGGCTTTGGCCAGGCCGAACGCCAGGATGTAGGTCAGGGCGGAGGTGTACTGGTCGAGGTGAAAGACTTTTTCGGCCAGCAGCGGCAGTACCGTGCGCTCCTGGCCGAGGGTGCCGCCCACGAGGGCGTTGACGGCTACGAGGAGCATGAACTGCGCCAGGTTCTGGCGCAGGCCCAGTCTGATTGGATCCCTTTGCCTGGGCGGTGAAGAGGTGTGGCCGGATCTCACGGATGTGCTCCAAGTGTCAGGGCGAGGTGGTCGAGGGCAAAGCTATGGCGGCGGCCGGGCCTACTGTGCCGCCGCCAAGGCTCTCAACCAGGGTTCGTGGTGCTTTTGTTTAGTTGCTGGACACGGATTCGCGTTCCTGCTGCCAGGCGTCCCAGGCGGCGTAGCTGCCGTCGAGTTCGACGACGTCGTACCCGGCGCGGCGCAGGGCGCTGGCCGCGACGGAGTTCCGGACCCCGGACTGGCAGTAGGTCACGATGGTTCCTTCGGCCGGAAGCTGGTCCAGGTGCCACATGGCGCGGCCGCCGCTGAGCTGGTGGGAGCCGGGGATGTGCCCGGCGGTGTGCTCGGTGCGGTTGCGGACGTCCAGCACCATGGCTGCATCGAAGCTGCCCAGTTCTTCGGGCCGGATCAGGGGCGGGGTGCTGACGGGGAGTCCCTCGATGGTGGTGACGTAGCCGGCGACGTTGTCGATGCCGACGCGGACCAGGTGGTCCCACATATCCTGGGCCTGTTTCTGCCCGGCGGCGAGCAGCACGAGCGGGTTCTTGTCGGTTTCCGGGTTCACGACCCAGGCGCCGTAGCTGGCCACGGACTTGCCGGCGGGAACGTTCAAGGAGCGGGTGACGGTGCCTTCGTGGACTTCGGTGTTGGGGCGGGTGTCGATGAAGGTGACGGTGTCCTGGGCGAGGTCCTTGGCGACGTCGGCTGGGTCCAGTTCCTGAAGCGGGGTGCGTTCGCCCATGACCGCCGGGCCTTCACGGTTTTCGCGCTTCATCCGTCCGAAGTAGGCGTGGGCGTCGGGCTGGCCGTCGAGGAGTTCGTCGATGAAGCCCTGCTCGTCATTGGCGGCGAGGTACGGGCCCCACCAGGCGTAGAGGCGCTCGTAGCCGACGGTGGAGGAGGGGATGGCGCCGAGGGCCTTGCCGCAGGCGCTGCCGGCGCCGTGGGCAGGGTGGACCTGGACGTAGTCCGGCAGGGTCAGGAATTTGTCCCGCAGGCTGGCGAACAGCTGTTTGGCGCCCTCGAAGCGGGTGTCGACGCCGCCGGCTGCCTCGTCGAGCAGGTCCGGACGGCCCAGGTCACCGGAGAAGACGAAGTCGCCGGAGAGCAGGTAGC
>NZ_JAMXBG010000021.1:0-76155 GCF_023913835.1 Pseudarthrobacter raffinosi
GGTCGCCGGCCCGGTTGGCCGAGGCGAGGGCTTTATCGAGCTCGGGCCTGCTGGCTTTGGCGCCGCTGGCGTGGTCGAGGTAGATGTTTGGCGGGTCGACGCCAGCGCGGGCGAGGGCGTCCGTTTGGTGGTCTGGGTTCTGGTCGGCGGTGGAGACTCTGGCATATCCGATCAACATGTGTCGAGAATACCGTTAAGGCAGGGTTTGCCGACGTTGATTTCCGGCGCGGGTTTCCGACATGGATTTCGCGGCGTGTCGCCGGTAGGTCGGGGTGTCGGTAGATGGTCCTTTCCCGACACCGGTCTAAGCGTGACTTTTCCGAGCATTGGTCNTAGGCCTGGGTGACAGTTCTCAGCAGGGTGCACCACCCGTCTGGTAAGGGCACACCCCAACCTGACGTCAGGCAACCACGGAAGGGCTGTCAGAATAGGATCGATTCGCCGCCTTCTAGACAGACCTCTCAGTGAGTCATAGATTTCATCCTGACACCTTCACCGACACGGCATCCGGAAGGGGCATTGCCAGGCCACAACTTGCCGAGCTGATGCGCTTTACCCGGGACGGAGACACCGTAGTGGTCCATAGCATGGGACCGGCTCGCCCGAAACCTGAACGACCTGCGCTCACTCGTCCAGACGCCGACCGACAAGGGTGTGCGCGTGGAGTTCGTAAAGGCACGCCTGGCTTTACCCGCGAGGATGCCCCCATGCCAACCTCATTTTGTCGGCGACGGGCCCCTTCGCCAAATTCGAACAACCACAAAATAAAGGAACGGCAGCGGGGCGTGTACCGCGGACGCAAAAAGACCCTTCCTCCAGAGCGTGCGGCGGAGCTGGTTCGGCGGGCGGCAGAAGGCGCTGCAAAGTCCACTCTCGCCCGGGATTACGGAATCGCCGGGAAACGGTCTACCAGTACGTTCGCCACGCCCAAAAATTGAACGGCGCACCACCCCACGCCATGGACGAGCGGCGATACCAGACATACTTGTAATACAAGTTGGATACTTGTACTGTAAGTAGCAGGGCAACGCAGCCCGGACAGCCTGCTTTTGAGGAGCAACCATGAGTACCGTCGATGTCATCCGGCACGTCAAGCTTTCCACCGCGCGGCTGCCGCTGACCGTCCCCATCAGTGACGCCAAGGTGTTCACCGGCCGCCAGAAGCCAATGACCGACGTGGTGTTCCTGTTCGCGGAAATCACCACGGAAATGGGTTATAGCGGTATCGGCTTCAGCTACTCCAAGCGCGCCGGCGGCCCCGCCCAGTACGCCCACGCCAAAGAGGTCGCGGAGGGGCTCATCGGTGAGGACCCCAACGACATCGGCAAGATCTACACCAAGCTCCTATGGGCCGGCGCCTCCGTGGGCCGCTCAGGTGTGGCCACCCAGGCCCTCGCCGCCATCGACATCGCGCTCTACGACCTCAAGGCCAAACGCGCCAGCCTCTCCCTGGCGAAATTCCTGGGCGCCTACCGGGACTCCGTCCAGACGTACAACACCTCCGGCGGCTTCCTCAACGCCTCCCTCGAAGAGGTCAAGGACCGTGCCACCGTCCTCCTGGAGGAAGGAATCGGCGGCATAAAGATCAAGGTCGGCCTGCCCGATTCCGCCGAAGACCTGCGCCGCGTGGCCGGCATCCGCGAACACATCGGCTGGGATGTTCCCCTCATGGTGGACGCCAACCAGCAGTGGGACCGGGCCACCGCCCTGCGCATGGGCCGCCAATTGGAGCAGTTCAACCTGATCTGGATCGAAGAGCCGCTGGATGCCTACGACTTTGATGGCCACGCGCACTTGGCCAATGTCCTGGACACGCCCATCGCTACCGGCGAGATGCTGGCCTCCGTGGCCGAGCACAAGGGCCTCATCAACGCCAACGGCTGCGACATCATCCAGCCGGACGCCCCGCGCGTCGGCGGCATCACCCAGTTCCTGCGCCTCGCCGCCCTCGCGGACGAACGCGGGCTTGGCCTGGCGCCGCACTTTGCCATGGAGATCCACCTGCACCTCGCCGCGGCGTACCCGCGGGAACCGTGGGTGGAGCACTTCGACTGGCTGGATCCGTTGTTCAACGAGCGCCTCGAAACCAAGAACGGCCGCATGCTCGTCCCGGACCGTCCCGGCTTGGGCGTGACCCTCAGTGACCAGGCCCGCGCCTGGACCACCGAGTCCGTGGAGTTCGGCGCGTAACCTTGAACGCATGAGCCGGAACCTGACCGCGGACCTCGCCGCCGACCTTCGCACCCGCATCGTGGACGGCGTCATCCAGCCCGGCGACAAGCTTCCCAGCGAAAACACGCTGATGGGCGACTTCGGTGTCAGCCGCACCGTGGTGCGCTCGGCGCTGACGCGGCTCCAGGCCGAAGGCCTGGTGGAAACCGAACGCGGGCGGGGCAGCTTCGCGCTGACCCCGCCCGACGACGGCCCCCAGCCAGTCCCGGGCAGCCGCCCCGTCGCCAGCGTCGAAGACCGCCTCCACCTGCTGGAATTCCGGCTGGGAGTGGAGTCCGAAGCTGCGGCCCTGGCCGCCCGCAACCACTCCGACCGCCAGCTCCGGGCGGTCAATGCTGCCCTGGAACAGTTCGCCGCCAGCGCTGACCACCCCGGCCACGCCATGAAGGCCGACTTCGAGTTCCACCGCGCCATCGCGGCCGCCTCCGGCAACCCTTTCTACTCAGATTGCCTCGCCGCCCTGGGCCAGACGATGATCGCGATGCCACGCACCCGGCTGCTCACCGGCGTCGAACATTACGCCCGGGACCACTTTGACCAGGTGGTGCACGAGCACCGGTCCATCGCTGCCGCCATCGCCGACGGCGATGAGACCGCCGCCTCGGCCGCCATGCGCAGCCACCTCGCAAACTCCCGACGGCGGTTCAAGGCTTCGATACGCCCGCCCGCCTAAACTCCTCGCGGCCGCGGGCCAGCACCTGCCCCTTGAAGAACTCGGGCCGCAGCCGGGACATCACCAGCATGATCACCACGCCCAGCAGGATCACGCCCATGCCCAGGATGAACACCATCCCCAGCCCGCCCACCGATGATCCGGAGCCGTACTCGGGGTCCATGGAATCGGCGGCGGTCTTGAAGAACATCACCAGCAGGATGACTCCACCCAGCAGCGGCGCCAGGAACTTGAAGAAGAAGGCGCGGCCATTGCTGAACGCCTGGGCCCGGAAGAACCAGACGCATGCCAGCGCTGTGATGCCGTAGTAGAAGCAGATCATCATGCCCAGCGCCGTGATGGTGTCCCAGAGCGCGTTCTCCGAGGTGGTCCGGGTGATGACGTAGAAGGCCGCTGCGGCAAGGCCCGCCGCGATCGTGGCGTAGCTCGGGGACTTGAAGCGCGGGCTGACCTTGCCGAAGCGTCCCGGGAGTGCTTTGTAGTGGCCCATCGACAGCATGGTCCGCGCCGGAGACACAAACGTGGACTGCAGCGAGGCCGCCGAACTGCTCAGGATGGCGAGGGACATCAGGATGGCGAACGGTCCCATCACCGGCCCGGACAGAACAGCAAAGATGCTCGACTGGTTGTCCGGATTCCCGGCACCGAGGCCGGTTTCGCCCACCCCTGCGAAGGACAGGGTGGCCAGCGCGACGGTCATGTAGATCGCGACAATCACCACCACGGTGACGGTTGCCGCCCGTCCCGGAGTCTTCTCTGGATTCTTGGTTTCCTCGTTCATGGTCAGCGTGACGTCCCAGCCCCAGTAAATGAAGATGGAGAGGGAAACCCCGGCAGCAAAGGCTGAGAAGGATCCGACCGCGAATGGGTTAAACCAGTCGGGCGAAATGGCAGTCGCATCAAACGCCGAGCCGTTGGCCACGTGACTGAAGGCAGCTACAGCAAACCAGCCCAGCACCAGCAGCTGGAACGCCACCAATACATACTGCACGCCCTTCGTGGCTTCCATGCCCCGATAGGAAATCCAGCAAGCCAGGGCGATGAACACCAGGGTGGTGGCGATGTTCAGCGGAAGGTTCTTGCTCAGCTCGCCCAATTCCGGGTTGCCGAAAAGCTGGGCCAGCATGAGGTAGAAAAAGTCCACGGCGACGGCCGCCAGGTTGGACAGCACAATGATGGTGGCCGCAATCAGCCCCCAGCCACCCATCCAGCCGATCCACGGACCAAAGGCGCGCGATGCCCACGTGAACGAGGTGCCGGCGTCGGGCATGGCATTGTTCAGTTCGCGGTAGCCGAACGCCACCAGGATCATGGGGATAAAGCCCACCAGGAAGATCGCCGGCAGCTGAACCCCCACTTCCGAAACCGTTGGCCCCAGCGCCGCGGTCAGCGTGTACGCCGGCGCGATGCAGGAGACACCGATGACGACGGCGCCCAGCAATCCCACCGCGCCCGCCTTCAGGCCCTTCCCGCTCAGGCCCTTTTCAGCCAGGCCATTGCCCGGGGCGCGGGGTGGCTGTGCTGTCACTTCTTTGGGACTCATGGCCGTGCCTCTCTTTCATTCGACGCTGAATGGGTTGGAGCTGGTGCGCTCAGCCAACGGCGGCGGCTGCCTCGTTTGTCGCATGGGAAGTGCCCGCCGCGTCCACGATTCGCGCCGCTGTGCGCTGGCCCATGCGGACGGCTCCGTCAACGTGCTGGTAGCCTTCGGCGGCGAGGTCCGAGGAGCACCAGTAGATCGGGCCCACAGGAGTGTGCTGGTCCTTGCCGTAACGGTGCAGGCCGCCCAGATCGTAGCTGGCCGCGTACGCGCCCCGGGTCCATTCCTCGGAGCCCCAGTCGGATTCGTAGTAGACCTCGGGTTCCAGGGCCTTGTCCCCCAGGAACCCGGCAATCGATTCCAGGATGGCGCGGCGGCGGTCCTCGGCAGTCAGCTCGAAGACGGCGTCGGCCTTTTCATCCGAGACGAAGCCCACCAGGGTTCCCCGTGAATCACCGTGGTTGGTGTTGTCGTAGACCTCCTGGACCAGCGAACCGGCACCGAAACCCGTTCCGGAGAGTCCGTCTTCACGCCAGAACGGCGTGCTGTAAACGGCGTGGACCTTGATCACCAGGCCCAGCGACTGGTGCTGGTGCATCTGGTGCTGCCGCCGCGGAAGCGGCGGGTCAAAAGAGACGCGTGAGTAAAGGTTCGGTGGCACCGCCATGATCACAAAACGCGCATTCACGGTGGCGCGCTCCGAAACAACGCTGACGCGGTGTCCGCCTTCTCCGGCATCCTCCCAGCGGACCGTGCGCACCGGACTGTTAAGTACGACGTCGGCACCCAGTTCCGCTGCCTGCAGCAGGGACACCTGCTGCATCCCGCCTATGACCCGCTTGTCCAGGATGAAGTCCTCGTCGGTGAGGTGGCTGAAGGACCCGGCGGACGCTGCCATCAGGACCGCCTGCAGTGCCGAAAACGCGAGCGCGGGCTTGGTGAGCATGCCTCCGGCGATGAACAGGCCAATGTTGTTGCAGGCCTCCTCGTCGGCGGAGTTCCGGCGCAGCCAGTGGTGGAAGGAGATGGTGTCCAGCTCACGGGCCTTGGGATGGGCCCACGGCTCGGTGGCGCCGATTTCCGCGGCGAGGCCGTCCAGAATGCCGATCAGCTTGTCCATTTCCGCCCCGGTGGCTGCGCTCACCGGGAAGGAATCACCGGTGTAGCGGGTTTTCTTCCCGTCGGCGCCGACGTAGACGGACTCGCCCTCCCGGTAGCGGGAGTATGTCTTCAGGCCGAGCTCGTCCAGGAGCTCCAGCAGTACGGTCTGATCCGGGGAGACCCACTGGCCGCCGATTTCCAGCATGGCCCCGTCAATGGTGTCGGTCCAGGTTCGGCCGCCCACGCGGTCCCGTGCTTCCAGCACTGCCACGCTGAGGCCGGCCTTCCTCAGCTCGCGGGCAGCAGTGAGCCCGGAGGGTCCAGCGCCAACGATCACAACGTCACGGTCAAGATTCAGCATGATGTCCTCTCTATGGCCGGTCGAGCGACACGAACCACTAAATGAATGCCATTCATTTATTAGAACTATAGCTGTTTTGCGGTCCGCAAGGAAGAGCCGGGTGGAATAATGCTGGAGACATCTGCCCGCAGAAAGGCCAGCAATGCCGGCATCACCAGCCGCTTCACGAACTGCCACGGAACGCGAACCCGTGCCGCAAACCGGTGGGGCGCGGCGCCGCGTGGGGCGGCCCGCCGCGGCTGTCCTGGACCAGGCGGGCATCACGGCAGCAGCCCTGCGGCTCATCGGCAAGGACGGCTACGACGGTCTCACCATGGCCGCACTGGCCCGCTCACTGCACGTGGCGCCGTCGGCCCTTTATAACCATGTGGAATCCAAGCGGGACGTGCTCCTCCTCGTGGAAGACCATTTGACTGCCCTGGTGGATGTGACCGCATTCGCGGCGGAACCTTGGGAGTCCGCCGTGCGGAAGTGGGCCTGGAGTTACCGGGACGTCTTCGCGGAGCACACGCCCCTGATTCCCGTCATCGCAGTACTTCCCGTGACTGACGCACCGCAGACCCTCGCCATGTATGAGACCGTCAGTGCCGGCTTCCGGGCGGCCGGATTCCCGGAGGAGCGGATCGTGTCCGCCATCGTGGCCCTGGAATCCTTCATCTTCGGATCCGCCTACGACGTCACGGCCCCAGCCGACATTTTCGATTCCGGCAGCATGGCGGAATCGACGCCGAGCTTTACGGGTGCCGTCCGGAGCCTGGCCGCGCTGGGGCACGAGAAACCTGCAGACGTGGCGTTCAGCCTGGGGCTTGAGGCCCTTATTGCGGGCTTCGGGGCGTTACGCGAGTAGGCGCAGGGCTTTCTCAGCCTCATCCTGTTCCACCACACCAGATTCCGCCAACCACTCTATGGCGCGGCGCCGCATGGCTCGGTTATGGAATGAGAACCATAGGGTCTGAAGCTCGGGGAACTCTGCGAGCGTGTTCCTGAAACGCCGGAATGCTCCCTTGCCGTCTATTGCGCGCCAGAGCAGGTCCTTGGCGCGTTCATCCCGCACATCCGCGATGAACGATTCCATGTCGCGGTAGGCCTCATACGGTCTTATCGGTTCCACAAGGATGGCGCCGCGTGCTTCGAGGTCTTCCTCGGACTCTTCGGCTTCGTCAAGCGAGTCCCTCAGCCAGAGGCTGGTCTCTCCCGTGCGGGGGTCGAACCAGTACCTGGAATCCCAGTCGGACGGGGAATCGAGGGCGAGTTGCAGCATTTCCATATCAATTGCGCCCAATGTCAGCATGAGCAGTCCTCCGGCCGCATGATCCAGCGGGTGTCACTCGCATGCTATACCCACAGTTACGCCCGCGGCATGCCGGATTCGGGGCCCAGCGTTAAGGACCGCCCCGGCGTTAAAGAAAGGAACCCCGGTCCGAAGACCGGGGTTCCCTTGATTGCGTGCGCGAGGGGGGATTTGAACCCCCACGCCCTTTCGGACACTGGCACCTGAAGCCAGCGCGTCTGCCGTTCCGCCACTCGCGCGCAACTTCTTTTTCCATGAATTACGGCCGGTTTCCCGGATCCGCAACCTTGTAAAAGCAGCGAGATCAAGCATAACGGACATCGGCGGCAAAACACCAATTGAGCCTCGGGAGGGGTCAAATTCCCCGCCGGGAGGGGGCCGGCATGGAACCCCTAGCGAACTTTTCCGGGGGCCTGGCCGTTGTGGATTAAGGTCATTCACAGGCCTGCCCAGTAGTATCTGATGTAGTAGTGCCTGCCACTGCCAGGCAGGCTGCTGGGTTCTGAACAGCATTGTTGGCTGAGTTCCGGAACGAAAACTGCCCCGCTGCCGGGGGGAAAGGAGAAGGACCATGGGATTGCTGGACAAGGTCGAGCGCGGCATCGAAAAAGCCGTCCGCGGTGTCTTCTCCACCGGTTCGCGCGCCCAGGTTGAACCTGTGGAAATCGCCAGCCGGCTCCGCCGCGAGGTGGACAACAAAGCCCTCACCATCGCCGCCGGCCGCACACTGGCCCCCAATGTCTTCGACGTCCAACTCAGTGATGACGACTTCAGGAGGGCTCAGGACTGGGGCACGCCGCTGGCCGAAGAACTCTGCGACGTCGTCATCAACCACGTCCGGAGCCAGGGCTACACCCTCCAGGGCTCGGTGCGGATCTCTTTCCGCCGGTCCGAGGATCTTCGCGCTGGCAACTTCGAGATCGTCTCCTCCACTGAGAAGTCCAAAGCCGGCCCCGGAGTCTCCTCGGCCAGGCCCAACATGCCCGCAGCCCCCAGCCGCCCGCCCGTTCGGCTGCAGCCCGTCCTGGACATCGACGGCCAGCGCTACTCGCTTAATGCCCCCTCCGTCGTCCTGGGCCGGTCCTCCGAGGCCGACATCCTGATTGACGACACCGGCGTCTCGCGCCGCCACCTCGAGATCCGCACCGCCAGCGGCGTCACCAGCGCTGTGGACCTCGGCTCCACTAACGGCAGCTACGTCAACGGCCATAAACTGGCAGGCAGCACCGAACTGACCGACGGCTCCACCATCACGATGGGACGGACAAAGATCATCTTCCGCCTGCTTCCCGCCAACCCTGGGGGCCGCCCATGAGTGACCTGACCATCACTGCCCTGCGGTTTGGGTTCCTGATCCTGCTCTGGGTCCTCGTCTTCAGCATCGTTTCGGCCATGCGCAGGGACCTGATGGTGGGCCGCAAAGCCGCCGCAGGCACCCCCACCGCCCGTCAGGTCCGCAAAAACCCGGAACTGGCCGAGGCTCCGCCGCAGCCGCTCAAGCAGCAGGCCCACCAACTGGTGGTCACCGAAGGTCCGCTCAAGGGAACCACCATCCCCCTGGCCGCCAGCCCCATCCTGTTGGGCCGCGCTCAGGAAGCCACACTGGTACTTGAGGACGACTACGCCTCCGGCCGCCACGCGCGGTTGTTCCCGCAAGGCAGTCGATGGTTCATCGAGGACCTTGGCTCCACCAACGGCACCTACTTGGCCGACCAGCAACTTACCCGGGCTCTGCCCGTTGAGCTTGGTGTACCCGTGAGGATCGGCAAGACGGTCATCGAATTGAGGCCGTAGCCATGGCCGCTGACATTCCCGCCGGCGGGGCCACACCCGTCCAGCGGCCCCTCATCATGCGCTATGCCGCGCGCTCGGATGTGGGACGCATCCGGGCCAAGAATGATGACTCGGCGTACGTCGGCCGCCATTTGGCAGTGGTCGCGGACGGCATGGGTGGCCACGCGGGCGGCGATGTTGCCTCCGCCGCCACCGTGCTGGACATGCTGCATCTGGACCACGGCGACTACGACGGCGACGCCGGCACGGTCCTCGCCGACGAGATCCAGACGGCCAACTCCCTGCTATCCGAGCTGGTGCATATCAACCCCAAGCTCGCCGGCATGGGCACCACCGTCACATCCCTGCTGCTCGCCGAGGGCAAGCTGCACTTCGCGCATATCGGCGACTCCCGGGCGTACCGCCTGCGTGATGGCGAGTTTGAACAGGTCAGCGTGGACCACACGTTCGTCCAGCGGCTGATCGATGAGGGCCGGCTCCGGCCCGAAGAGGCCGAAACCCACCCGCACAAAAACGTCCTCATGCGCGTTCTAGGCGACGTCGACGCCAGCCCCGAGCTGGATCTGGACACCCTGGACGTCAAACCCGGGGAGCGCTGGTTGCTGTGCTCGGACGGGCTCAACTATGTGGCCGGACATGTGGTGGAACGGACCGTCCGCGAGACAAAAGATCTGCGTGAGTGCGTCGAAACCCTGATTAACCTGACGCTGGAAGCCGGCTCACCGGACAACGTCACCGTGGTCATGGTGGAAATCACCGAGGAAACGTCCGACGACGTCAGTACCGCCGCCGTCGACATCATCCCTTCACAGCTGCTCACCGAAGCCCTCGCCGCGGGCGGCGAGGCCGCCAGCGCTTCACCGGACCCCGAGGCGGCCGACGACAAAAAGCCCGCCGCCGACAAAGCCCCCGAAAAGCCAGCCGCAAAGGAACCCCCGCCCTCCACCGACCCCCATCTCGGCGAGCACCTTTCGGCCGAAGTGCTGCGGCAGGAACTCGCATCGCGCCCGCACGAACTCGTCGGTGCTGCGGCCACTGCGGCCGAGTCCGGCTCCATTCCCACCATCGCCGGCCGCACCGTGGCCCGGCGGGCCGCCACCGTCCTGACGCACAAGGCCGACGCCCCCGTTGCGGAGGCGGATGACCTCCTGGGACAGCCCAAACCCCGCCGCTGGGTCACTTTATCCATCGCCGCGTCCGTGCTGGTGGTGCTGACCGTGGGCCTCTGGCTCGGCTACGCCTGGACCCAGACCCGCTACTACATCGGGGAATACGATTCCCGCGTGGCCATCTACAACGGTGTGTCGCAGCGGCTTGGTCCCATTCAGCTTTCAACCCTCGAAGCCGTAACAGAGATCCGGATGGATTCCTTGCCCCAGTTCTCCCAGCAGCGCGTCCGGCAGACAGTTCCCGCGCGTGACCTCTACGACGCCCAGCGGATCGTGAAGAACCTCGAAGGCACCGGCACCATTGCTCCGCCGGATGAGTGCCTGACCCCCTCGCCCACTCCGGCCCCAACAACTGCGCCGGCTGCAACACCCACCGCACCTGTCCCGTCGCCGGACCCGTCCGCTCCTGCGGCAGCGCCGGCCCCTGCCGCCTCACCCACCCCCACTACCGCCTGTGAGGGGGGCCAGTGAGCCAGCTCAGCACCATCCCCAAGCCCCGGCGCAACGTGGAACTGTTGCTGCTGATCCTCGCCCTGTCTGTGGGCATCGGCGCCAACATGCTGGTGGGCGTTGACCAGGCGAAGGCGTTCGACTCCGATTTCTGGTTCCAGTCCAGCCTCCTCGCGGTGGCCGCCCTGGTCTTCCACGTTGTCCTGCGGATCCGGGCTAAATATGCCGATCCGGTGATACTTCCCTTGGTGGTGGCACTCAACGGCCTGGGTCTCGCGATGATCCACCGCCTCGACGCCCCCGGGGAGGACACCGGCAACAACCAGCTGCGCTGGACCCTGATCGCCATGGCCGTGGCCATCGGCGTGATCTGGTTCCTCAAGGACCACCGGGTCCTCCGTCGCTTCACCTACATCTCGCTGGCTGTGAGCGCGCTCCTGCTGATTCTTCCACTGGTGCCCGGCATCTCGGCCGGCGAAATCCTGGGCGCCCGGGTCTGGATCCGGGTGGGTCCCATGACATTCCAGCCGGGTGAGATCGCCAAGATCACCCTGGCTATATTCTTCGCCGGTTATCTTTCCTCCAACCGCGACCTCATTCTGCTGGCTGGCCGCAAGATCGGCCCGCTGCAGTTCCCCCGGTTCAAGGACATGGGGCCCATGATCACCGCCTGGCTGGTGAGCATCGGCGTGTTGATCTTCCAGCGCGACCTCGGGTCTTCCGTGCTGTTCTTCGGCCTGTTCATCGTGATGATCTACGTGGCCACCAGCCGTATCAGCTGGGTGGTTATCGGCTTGGGCCTCATCCTGGGCGGCGGCTTCGTGGCAGCCCAGGTGTTTTCCCATGTCGAAGTCCGCATCTATGGCTGGCTGAACGCCTTCAGCCCAGACGTGTACGAGACCGGCAGCCGGCAAGTCATCGAGGGACTCTTCGGCATGGCCAACGGCGGCCTGGTGGGTACCGGCCTGGGCCAGGGCCGGCCGGACCTGGTCCCCTTCGCCAACAGCGACATGATCATCGCGTCCATCGGCGAGGAGCTGGGCCTGATCGGACTGTTCGCCGTAGTGCTGATGTACGTCATGCTGTTCACGCGAGGGTTCCGGGCAGCACTGGGCACCCGGGATGCCTTCGGGAAACTGCTGGCCTGCGGACTTTCCTTCGCCATCGCCCTTCAGTGCTTCGTGGTGATCGGCGGAGTCACACGACTGATCCCGCTGACCGGCTTGACCACGCCGTTCCTTGCCGCCGGCGGTTCGTCGCTGCTGGCCAACTGGATCATCGTTGGCCTGCTCCTGCTGATCTCCCATACGGCGCGGGGACCGGTGGACACCACACCACTTCCTCCCGGCGGCGCTGCGGAACCTGCAGGAATTGATACTCCCACCGAGGCGGTGAAACGAGCGTGAACCAAGCAATCCGTAATTCCTGGGTGGCAGCGATCGCCATGTTTGCCCTGATCTTCGGCGCCATCAGCTTCGTCCAGGTGGTCGGTGCCGATGACCTCAAGGGCAACCCCCTGAACCAGCGGGCCATTCTGCAGAATTACTGCAACGACCGCGGCGCCATCATCGTGGGCGGGGAGCCGGTGGCCGAATCGGTGGAAGGCACCTCGGAGGTCTGCCAGTTCCAGCGGACCTACGCGCAGCCACCACTCTATGCAGGCATCACGGGCTACTTCTCGAAGAACTACGGTGCCACCGGCCTGGAAGTTGCCATGAACGCCCAGTTGGCCGGCAGCTCCGACCAGCAGTTCTTCGACCGGATCGGCCAGCTCTTCCTGGGCAACCAGCCGAAGGGCGCCTCGGCGGAACTCACCATCGATCCCGCCATCCAGAAGCTCGCCTACGACCTCATCCCGGACGGCCAGCGGGGATCCATTGTGGTCACCAACCCCAAGACCGGCGCCATCCTGGCCATAGTGTCCAAGCCGTCCTATGACCCCAACCTGATCGCCACCCAGGACCCCAACGCCGAAACCACCAACATCAACGAGCTGGTCAAGGTCCCCGGCATCAACCTGAACCAGAATGTCAGCGGACCCACGGGCGAGTTGCTCGCTCCGGGATCAGTCTTCAAGCTGGTGGATACCGCCGCGGCCCTCGCCTCAGGGAAGTACAACAAGGACAGCGTGCTCCCCAACCCGGCCGAGATGCCCTTCCCTGGGATCCAGTACAAACTGCCGAACTACGCCGGAGGCAACTGCTACACCCAGGACAAGGCCAGCTTTGCCTTCGCCCTGCAGCAATCCTGCAATACGCCGTTCGCCAGCATTGCCCTCGACCTAGGCCGCGACGCCATCGCCGAGCAGGCCGCAAAATTCGGCTTCGGCGAGGA
This sequence comes from Pseudarthrobacter raffinosi, assembly GCF_023913835.1. Lineage (NCBI taxonomy): Bacteria > Bacillati > Actinomycetota > Actinomycetes > Micrococcales > Micrococcaceae > Pseudarthrobacter > Pseudarthrobacter raffinosi. Next base: position 12,946 of record NZ_JAMXBG010000021.1, read on the forward strand.
TCTGGGCGACCAGCTCAAGCTCGCCTACGCCAGGGGCAGCGGATTCCCCGATGACATGGACGGGCCAGGCCTGGCCCAGTCCGCCATCGGCCAGAAGGACGTGCGCGCCACTCCGCTGCAAATTGCCTTGATGACCTCGGCCATCGCCAACAACGGCGTCCAGATGAGCCCCAGCCTGGTCAAGACCGTGCGGTCCCCGGACCTCAGGGTCATTGACGAGCCCCAGCCTGAAGCGCTCCGGACGTCCACCACCCCGGAAATTGCCCGCCAGATCACCGAATGGATGACCAGTGCGGTGAGCCAGGGCATAGCCCGCGGGGCGGCCGTCCCCGGCGTCCAAGTGGCCGGCAAGACCGGAACCGCTGAACTGGGCAACGGCCTGAACAACTCATGGTTCACCGGGTTTGCCCCGGCGAACAACCCGGAGGTGAGTGTCACCATCGTCATGGAAGGCGTCGACATCACCACCGGCGCACAGCTAACCAGTCCGAACGCGAAGAAGATTTTTGAGGCGGTGTTGAATAAGTGAGGCCTACAACGGGAATCACCCTCGGCGGCAGATTCCAGCTGACCACGCGGATTGCGATCGGCGGGATGGGAGAGGTCTGGAAGGCCAAGGACCAGGTCCTGGGCCGGATTGTCGCCATCAAGGTACTCAAGGAGGAATACACCGGTGACCCCGGTTTCCTCCAGAGGTTCCGCGCCGAGGCACGCCACACCGCCCTGTTGAACCACGTGGGCATCGCCAATGTCTTTGACTACGGCGAGGAGGATGGCTCGGCCTACCTGGTCATGGAGCTCGTTCCGGGCCAGCCGCTGAGCAGCATCATCGAGCACGAGCAGGTACTGTCCCCGGACCGGACGCTGTCCATGATGGCGCAGACCGCCCGCGCCCTTTCCGTCGCCCACGCCCAGGGGCTGGTCCACCGCGACATCAAGCCCGGTAACCTGCTGATCACCCCCGACGGCCGCGTCAAGGTCACCGACTTCGGCATCGCCCGCCTGGCCGACCAGGTCCCGCTGACACAGACAGGCCAGGTAATGGGCACCGCCCAGTACCTCGCCCCCGAGCAGGCCACCGGCCAGACCGCTACCGGCGCCTCGGACATCTACTCACTCGGCGTGATCGGTTACGAGTGCCTCACCGGGCACCGGCCCTTCTCCGGCGAATCCCAGATCGCCATTGCCCTGGCGCAGGTCAACGACGCCCCGCCGCCGCTTCCGGAGACCCTGCCTAAACCGGTCCGCGCGCTGCTGATGTCCATGCTGTCCAAGGACCCCAAGAACCGCCCGGCCAACGCCATCAAGCTGTCGGAAGCCGCCGAGGCCATCCGCAACGGCGATATTGACGCCGCGCACGCAGCGGTTCCCGGCATGCTGCTCTTCGAGGCAACCACGGGCCCCATTACCGCGCCGGTGGACATTGCCACGGCACCCACCGGAGTCATCGCCCAGAAGGACAGCAACACGACATCGACGTCCGCCCTGCCCGTGCTGGGTGCCGCTGCCGGCGGCGCTGCAGTCGGCGCAGCGGCCGCGGGAGCCGGGAGCACGCTTTCGCGTGCGGACGCCCTGGCCGCGGAGCGCAGCTGGGTGCAGGAGGAAGAGAAGTACGACGACGAACCGGAGGACGAGCCCGAGCGTCGCGGCCGCAGCCCCTGGACGTGGCCGCTGGTCGCCTTGATCGTGCTGGTTCTGTTCGCGCTGGTGGGGTTCTTCCTGACGCAGGCCGGGATTTTCAACCCGGCCAGCACCACCACTAACTCTGCATCCAGCAACCCGCCGTCCACCAGCGCCAGCCCGTCAAAAACCTCGGCGTCCGCTACGCCTACCCCCACCCGGACCACCGACGCGCCCACGCCCACGCCCACCCCCAGCACCGTGGACATCATTTCGGCGGCCTACCTCGGGAAGGACTACCGTCAGGTCCAGGGGACGCTGGAAACCATGGGCCTGTCCGTCCGGGTCATCCCGCAGCAGAGTACTTCCGCCGCCGGAACGGTGTTGCAGGTCAACCCCACGGGCACCGTGCCCAAGGGGGCTGAAGTGACTGTGACCTACGCCGTCCCGGTCCCGGCCAGCACGCCGACAGCTCCGCCATCCACGCCGGCCGCCCCTGCTGAGCCAACGTCCACCCTCCCCAAATGCAACCCCGGCCAGCTGCCGGGATTGCCTCCTACCTGCGCGCCGTAGCGGTCGGGATTGACAGTGAGTGATTCGGCCCGCACCCCGCTCCACCGGGAGGACAGCCTCCCGGTGGATAACCAGCGTGTCCTCAGCGGCCGCTATGAACTCGGCGGAATCATCGGCCGCGGGGGGATGGCGGATGTCCACCGCGGAGTGGATACCCGGCTTGGCCGGACCGTTGCTATCAAGCTTCTCCGCCCGGATATGGCCCGTGATCCGCAGTTCCAGGCGCGCTTCAAACGGGAAGCGCAGTCCGTGGCGGCGCTGAACCACCCGTCCATCGTCGCCATTTACGACACGGGCGAACATACGGTTCCGGATGGCTCGGAGGACAGTGTCCGGGTGCCCTACATCGTAATGGAGTTTGTTGAGGGCCGGACCATCCGCGACCTGATCCGGGCCAAGGAAGTCAGCATTGACCAGGCCATCGACTTCTGCCTGGGCGTGCTTTCTGCCCTTGAATACAGCCACAAAGCGGGCATCGTCCACCGGGACATCAAACCTGCCAACGTGATGTACTGCGAAGGCTCCAATTCCGTGAAGGTCATGGACTTCGGGATTGCCCGGGCAATCGCCGATTCATCCGCCACCATGACGCAGACCCAGGCCGTGGTGGGAACTGCCCAGTACCTCTCGCCCGAGCAAGCCCGGGGCGAAACAGTGGATGCGCGCAGCGACCTCTACTCCGCAGCGTGCCTGCTGTACGAAATGCTCACCGCCCGCCCGCCCTTTATTGGTGACAGCCCCGTGTCCGTGGCGTACCAGCACGTCAGGGAAATCCCGGAGCCCGCGAGCAGCGTGAACCCGGAGGTCTCGGCCGCCCTGGACAGTGTCCTGGCCAAGGCTCTGCAGAAGAACCGGGCGGACCGTTTCCAGGACGCGGCCGCCTTCCGGCGTGCGCTGCGCGCCGCCCGGGCGGGCGTGTCCGTGCCCGCGCTGGCCGCAACCGAAGCCCCCACCGATCCCAACGACCACGTCCCGACGCCGGAACGCCCGCCCGTGACAGAGGCGTTCGGGCTCACGGGAGCCGGCTTCCTGGACGATGTCCCCACCGGCCGGCAGCGCAGCGCGGACGACACCCGGACTGACGGCGTACCGGTCATGGCGGCCGCCACCCGGGGACAGTCGGATGTCGATGAACTGCCCTTGGGCTTCGCTCCGGAACGCGAGCGGACCGACCGGCAGAAGTCCCGTCGTCGTACGTGGATTGCCACACTGGTGATCTTCACCCTGCTGGTTCTTGGCGGCGGCGGTCTCTGGCTGCACAACATCATGAACCAGCCAGCTCCAGCGCCGCCCAAGGTGGCGGTCCCGGCGGTGGCGGCCCTGACGGAGTCGGCGGCCCTGCAGGAACTTTATGGTGCCAACCTGCGGCCGCAGATCAAACGGAACAAGCACGAGACCATACCCAGCGGGACGGCCATCGGCACTGACCCGGTGGCCGGAACCTCGCTTGACCCCAATGCGGAGGTGATCCTGAATATCTCTGAAGGCCCAAGCGCCGTCAAGATTCCGGAGAACCTTCCGGGCCAGACAGAAGCCGCGGCGCGGGACATCCTGCGCCAGGCAGGACTCGTGGGAGCCCCTTCCACCACCACAGCCAACAGCGCCACCGTTCCCGGCGGCAGGGTGATTACCACCAGCCCGGCACCGGGCCAGATGGTGGGGGTGGGCACCACGGTGGAGATCGTGATTTCCACCGGCAAGGTGTCCATGCCTGAACTGCGCGGCCGCACGCGTGCCGAGGCGGAAACGGCGCTGAAGGAACTGGGCCTGGTCCCCAACGTCCAGGAAGTGGAGAACTCCCAGGTGGAGGCGGGCCGGGTCACGGATCAAAGTGACCCCGTGAATGCCGCCGTCGATCAGGGCAAGACCATCAATATTGTGGTGGCCAAGGAACCGGCCCCGCCGCCATCGCCATCGCCAACGGCCACGCCCTCAGCCACTAAAAAGGGCTAGGCCTCCACCCGCTCCTTAAAGCAACGCGGGGCCACTTCGCGCCCATCCCGAAGGGGAACATGGGCACGAAGTGACCCCGCGTTGTTCGTGCGTGTGTTCCGGTCAGTGCTGGATGAGGGGGCTCAGCGTGGAGGCACGGGCGGCGGCTCCCGCCATTCCCAGGGACTCGAGCCAGTTGCCCAGCATCTGGTAGCCGCCTTCGGTCAGGACCGACTCCGGGTGGAACTGCACCCCGCACAGCGGTGCAGTGCGGTGCTGCAGGCCCATCACGACGCCGGTCGCGGTCTCGGCGGTGATCTCCAGGACGTCGGGGATGGTGTCCCTTACCGCTGCCAGCGAGTGGTAGCGCGTCGCTGTCACGGGGGAGGGGAGCCCGGCGAAGACGCTGGTGCCGTTGTGCTCCACCAGCGAGGTCTTGCCGTGCATCAGCTCTGGCGCGTGGGTCACTGTGCCGCCATAGGCTTCGGCCAGGGCCTGATGGCCCAGGCACACACCGAACATCGGCTTGTTGTTCGCCCCGCACCACTTGATCAGCTCAATGCACACGCCCGCCTCGGCGGGGTTACCCGGACCGGGTGAGATGAGGACGCCGTCGCGCGTTTGTGCCATCTCGATGGCTTCAGCGAGGGTCACGTCGTCGTTGCGGACAACGGTGGTCTCGGCGCCGAGTTCCTGGAGGTAGCCCACCAAGGTGTAAACGAAGCTGTCGTAGTTATCTACGACCAGGATTTTGGTTGTGGTCATGGCTGGCTTGCAGAACCAATCGTTGAGTCGGTGAATGCGGTGAACCCGGACATCCATGGGAACAGGAACTGAACCATCAGGATCAGTGCGCCGGCGATGAGCACCAGCGACGTGAGGATCCGCAGCCAGAGGGGGCCCGGCAGGTGGCGGAAAATCCAGCCGTACATACTCAGTTTCCTCCCACCGCTGCGGCCACCTGGGCGGCGATCTCGGCCGGCGGGCCCGCCGAGGCAGGCTGCCAGCTATCCAGCAGCGCGTACGCGATGATGCGTTCCTCGGCGCCGAAGCGCGGATTGCAACTGGTCATGGTGAGGAAGCTTTCGGTGGGAGTGACGCCGGGGCGGGTGGGGACCGGTTCCAGGACATCGGTCCGGGACGGCATCACAATCTGGTTGTTGCGGAAGACATAGATGTAGTAGCCGTCCTTGGTCTGGACGTAGATTTTGTCCCCCGGGACAAGGGTGTGGATATTGTCCAGGACGGCACCATGGGTCTGCCTGTGGCCGGCCACCGCGAAGTTACCGGCCGCGCCGGGCATGGCGGTGTTGGCGTAATGGCCAAGCCCCAGCGTATCCAGGACATCCCCGGTGGTTCCCTGCACGATGGGCCGCGTGTAGTTGGGGCCAAAGCGGGGGATATACATGATGCCGATGGTGCCGGCATGGCCTGGCGCCGCGGCAACGGCCGGGGTGCCGTAATCCACGGGCGCTGCCGATGGATCCGGTTCCGGACTCGCGGGCACCGCGCCGCCCAGCCCCTGGGCGAACTCCTTGATGACGGCACTCTGCTTGGCGTCGGATTCGATGTTGGTCCACCACAGCTGCCAGCCCACAAAAAGCAGGAGGATAATGCCGGCTGTGATGAGCAGTTCGCCGAGCACCTGCACTGTGCCACGCAGAATGGAAGCGCGCGCGGGCGCCGCACGGGCGGGCCTCCTAGCGGCGCGCCTCGCCTTCTCCTGCACTACCACGCGTTCTCCTCCGGGGTGGCCGCGCTGGGCGTTTGAATGCCCTGAACTACGGCTAGAATTGACTGCTAGTAAGAATCCAGATTTGACCAAGATCGCGCAGACCGCTGGCAACTTCCTTCTTGCAGGATATCAAGCCCGCGGCGCCGAGCTTGCTCCAGTCCGCCAAGGAGAGCACGTGCCCGAGTCAAAGCCTCGCAAGAAGACTTCCAGCGCCGCGCAGCCCGCTTCCGGGGCGCAGGCGTATAAGCCCAACGCTGTTTGGTTCAAGCCGGTGATGTTCGGCCTGATGATCATCGGGCTCTTCTGGATCATCACGTTCTACATCAGCGAGGGCCGGTTTCCTGTCCAGGCCTGGGAGTCGTGGAACATCGTGGCCGGCTTCGGCATTGCCATCATCGGCTTCCTGATGACCACGCGCTGGCGTTCCTGACCTGACCGCAGGACCCGCATGACTCCCGCTGCCGCCGCCCAGCCCCTAAACGAGGGTGTGGACGGAACAGTCCTGGGCGACGACGGCCTCGCCCGTCCGCCGTGGGCCGCCGTGGATCCGCTGTTGCGCGAGTACTACGACTCCGAATGGGGCCTGCCCGTCCGGGACGAACAAGGCCTGTACGAGCGCATCTGCCTTGAAGGCTTCCAGGCAGGTCTCTCGTGGGCAACGATCCTCCGGAAGCGCCCCGCCTTCCGTCAGGCTTTCCTCGACTTCCAGCCGGACGCTGTTGCCGCTTTTACGGAAGCGGATGTTGAGCGCCTGCTCCAGGATCCCGGCATCGTCCGCAACCGGCTCAAGATCCGTGCCGCCATCACCAATGCCCGGGCCACCATCGCGCTGCGCGAGCGGGAAGGCCTGGTTGACTTCGTGTGGCAGTTCCAGCCCCGGGCCACTCCCCAGCCGGTCACGCACGCGGAGATCCCCACGCAGTCACCGGAATCGGTGGCGCTCTCCAAGGCGCTGCGGACGCAGGGATTCTCGTTCGTTGGCCCCACCACCATGTTCGCGCTGATGGAAGCCATCGGCATGGTGGACACCCATCTTCTGGACAGCCACCGGCGCGGATCCTCAGGCGTCTGGACCGGCTGACCTGCCGCTCCGCGGGGAACTGACCGGACGCCCCGCCGGCGCCTGTTGTCCACAGCTGTTGGGAAAGTTATCCACAATGTGCATAACTTTCCCGGGGCCGGAAGCGATATCCGCCCGTGCAGGCCATGGCGCACGGGACCGGATCCAAAGCGCTCGGACGGACAGTTATTAACAGTGTGGATTGGCTGTGGATAATTCACACCGCCCGAACGGAATGTCCCAGTCAGCGGTCCCGGCGGACCGGATGGTGGCTGGTGATGGACACCCGGTTAAAGGCATTCATGGTGATCACCAGCCAGCTGACCGCCGAAAATTCATCGGCGCTGAGGTGCTGACGCGCATATCCTTCCTCAAGCTCGGTTGTCCGGTGGTCCGGCAGTTCGGTGATGCATTCTGCCAGGGCAAGGGCAGCCCGCTCCTTGTCCGTGAACAGGGCTGTCTCCCGCCACGCCGGCAGGACAGCAAGCCGCTGATGGCTCTCCCCGGCCTCCATGGCGTCCCGTACATGCATGTCGAGGCAATAGGCACAGCCGTTGATCTGGGAGATCCGCACGTTGAGCAGCTCTATGGTCTTGCGGTCAATCCCGGCCGCGTCGGCGGCTTCGCGCACTTTCAGCCCCAGACCGTTGAGAGCGCGCCATACCGCGGGGTGCTGCTTGTCGAGGTAGATGTGCTGGGTTGTTGCGGTGGCGCTCAAGGCGGTCCTCCTGGCTGGAAGCTTGTTGGGTCCGATGCTGCGTAGGAACACCCTCGCACACACACGTGTTATCCACTTACTAACACTGGACTACCCACAAGTTGTCCACAGTTGTGGATAACAATCCACAGGACGGCCCGAGCGGACCCCTCAGCTGCCCCAGTCGGGGAAACACCGAAGGTTAACTACATGTCTGTAAGTTGTTAACACTGTGAATAACCCTGTTGATACGGGCAGGCCGGATCCCCTCCTATGGGCCCCCGGCGCGGGAAATTGCCAGGATATCCACAGGTCGGGCTCAAATGGCTTGTTTTTCCACTTAACCACAGGCGCATCCCCAGGTCTTGTCCACAATTGTGGACAACAGGATGACGAAATCCGGCAAAAGGGCGGACACCCGGGAGCAGGGGCACATCGAAATCCTGAACTACACCCGTGTAAGTTACTAACAGTGTGGATAACCCCTGTGGATAACTTAGGCGCCGTCGTCATGGGCCTGACGCGGACCACGGGCTGCTCGCACGCCGGGACGCCCGCAGCAAGTGAACGGGCAGCGCGGTGCGGAGGCCTCACGAGGCACAGAAAAGACCCCGGCGTCCGTTGGGACACCGGGGTCTAAGCGGTCTGTTGGAGCTGGGCCTGAGGACCCGGACGGTCAACCGGCCGTGACGCGGAGCCAGCTCGCCAGGGCCAGCAGGAGAAGGACGGCGACCAGTCCGGCCGCGTGCAGCAGGCCCTGCCGCGGGCCCCGGGGCGTGTATGCAATCACGGCAGCGCACAGGGCGCCTGCGACGAGCCCGCCCAGGTGCGCCTGCCAGGCGATCTGGGGGACCACAAATCCGATCACGCCGTTGATGGCGATCAGGACCCACAGCTGCCGCGTATCCCCGCCGCGGTGTCGCTGTACCAGCAGCATCGCCCCGAAGAGTCCAAAGATCGCCCCCGAGGCGCCCACCACTCCGGCAAGAGGCACGCCAGGCACGTAGCCGGGGGTCAGCAAGAGATAGCCGACAGACCCTCCGATGGCAGAGATGAGATACAACGCCAGGAAGCGGACCCGGCCCAGAAGCGGTTCGAGTGCCTGGCCGAAAATCCACAGCATGTACATGTTCAGCACAATGTGGAGGATGAATCCCTGGGAGTGCAGGAACGCCGCCGTCAGCATCCGCCACGGTTCGAACTCACCGAATTCGGGAGTGGCAAAAACATTGGCGAACGCCAGGTTCTGGTAGATCCACTCGCCGGGCACCACCCATTGCAGAACGTACATCACCGCGCACAGGGCGATAATTCCAAACGTCACTATTGGTTTTCCGGTTGCCACGGCGCCGCCGTAGACAGTCTTGACCGCCGGCGTCGTGCGCTTTGTTTCGTTGACGCAGTCAACACACTGGAATCCGACGGCGGCCGCCCGCTGGCAGTCCGGGCACGCTGGGCGGCCGCAGCGCTGGCAGCGCACATAGGAGGGCCGGTCCGGGTGCCTGGGGCACACCGGAACCTGCGCGGACGGCTCGGCCGCCGGAATTCCGTAGCTCATGTGATGGGTTAGAGCTGCTCGATGTCGATGCTGTTGATGGTGACGTCCTCAACCGGGCGGTCGCCCATTCCGGTGCGGACGCCCTCGATGGCGTCGACGACCTTCTTGGAGTCCTCGTCAGCAACCTCGCCGAAGATGCTGTGCTTGCCCTGCAGCCAGTCGGTGGGGATGGTGGTGATGAAGAACTGCGAACCGTTGGTGCCCTTGCCCGCCTGGATGCCGGCGTTGGCCATGGCCAGTTTGTAGGGGGCGTTGAAGCTGAGTTCGGGGTGGATTTCGTCATCGAACTTGTAGCCGGGTCCGCCCACGCCGCGGCCCAGCGGATCGCCGGCCTGGATCATGAAGTCCTTGATGATGCGGTGGAAGATGGTGCCGTCATACAGCGGCGTGCCAGTCTTGTCCTCACCGGTCTCGGGGTGGGTCCAGGCCTGCTCCCCGGTGGCCAGGCCAACGAAGTTCTTGACCGTCTTCGGCGCATGGTTGCCGAACAGATTAACGACGATGTCGCCGAGGCTCGTGTGGATGGTTGCTTTTGCAGTTGCGATTGCAGTCATGCCGCCTATTCTTTCACGGCAGGTCAACGTGGAAGGGGCTGGACCGGCAGTTCCGCGCTGGGTGAAATCAGGTGTAAATCCGCGGGAAGAATAGCCCGTGCAGGTCAAGGCACGTAGGCTAACAACAGAACCGTCACATTAATCGGGAGGTAGTTGTGAAGAAATCGGATCGTATTGCCCGTGACCTTGAACAGTCAGTCAACAGCGCAGTTGAGAGCGCCAAGGACTGGGCATCCCCCCGCGTGGAAGCAGCAGTGGATTGGGCAGTTCCCCGCCTGCAGCATGGCCTGGACACCGCATCTCCCAAAATCCAGGAGGGGCTCAAGACCGCGGCCCACAACCTTGCCGACGGCGTCGCAACAGTGACGCCGCGCATCCAGGAGGGGCTCGCCCAGCTCGCCCCGAAAATCCACGACGCCGTTGAGGTCGCCACTCCGCGCCTGTACGAAGCGCTGGACAAGGCCACTCCCGTTATCCAGAACGCCCGGGACCGCGTGGTGGTGGAATACCTGCCGCGCCTTTCGGACCAGATCGGCCACGCGTCCGACGCCGTGCACCGCACCTTGGAAAGCGCGCCGTCCCACGTGGACGCCGTCGCCCAGCGGCTTGCCGATTCCGGCGTCGTGCATTCCCTCCAGGAGCAGGCACAGTCGGCCGGCACGCAGCTCAAGGCCGCCGCGCACGAAGCCGGTAAGGCCGTAGGGGTCCAGATCGCCCAGCCGCAGAAGCCCAAAAAGCGCGGCTGGCTGGTGTTCGGCATCATCGCCGCAGCCGTTGCCGCCGGCGTCGCCGCCTGGAAGGCTTCCAAGCCCGTGGAAGACCCGTGGAAGACCCCTTCTCCTGTCACACCTACTCCGGCGCCGGTTCCTGCCACCACCGTGAACGACGCCAAGGACACGGCCGGGGACGCAGCCAGCAAGGCTGCGGCCGCCACCGCTTCGGCCGCGGACGCCGTGGCCGGCCAGGCAGAGGATGTTGCCGCCGACGCGGAGGACGCGGCCGAGAAGGCCAAGCACGTCGCCGATGAATCGGCAGACGCAGCAGCCAAGGCGTCCACCGATGCCAAGACCGCCATCAAGAACACTGCGGCCAACATGAACGGTTCCGCGGACAAGGGCAGCAACTAGCACTTCCGGCGCCCTCGCGCCGCCCACGGAAGGGGCTCCGCCTGGTGCGGGGCCCTTTCAGTGTTTTCCCAGTGTTTGTCCGGGCTGGACCCAGTCGCTGGCGGGACGAACCCTGATCGGTGCTAAATTTGAACTGATGTCAGCCGATAAATCCTCTGGGGATGCCTTGAACGACGCAGCACAGCTGCCGCTCGTGTCCATTGTCATCCCGGCTTACAACGAGGAAAGTGTCATCCGGCAGTGTCTCATCGCTGCGGTGTACCAGTCGGTGCCGGCCCACGAAATCATCGTGGTGGACAACCTCTCCACTGACCGCACCTCCGCCATCGTGGCGCAGATGCAGCTGGAGTATCCGGAAAGTCCCATCATCCTGCTCAGCCAGGACCGGGACCAGGGCCTGATTCCCACCCGAAATTTTGGCCTAAACCATGCCACCGGCGACGTCCTGGGTCGCATTGATGCCGATTCCGTTGTCGAGCCGGACTGGGTGGAGCAGGTCCAGAAGGCCTTTTTTGATCCGTCAGTCCAGGCAGCCACCGGGCCGGTGGTCTACTACGACATGCCGATGCGGCGGTTCGGGCTCAAGGCAGACGACAAGATGCGTCAGCTGATGCTCAAGCTCGCCAAGCACCAGTACCACTTCCTGTTCGGCTCCAACATGGCCCTGCGGGCTACGGCATGGGAAACCATCCGGGACGAAACCTGCCGGGACGAGAAGGACGAGATGCACGAGGACATCGATCTCTCCCTGCACCTTGCCGACCACGAACTCAAGGTCCAGTACTGGCCCCAGATGGTGTCCGGGATGTCCGCCCGCCGGCTCGAGGATTCACCGCGGGACTACCGGTACTACGTGACCCGCTTCGACCGCACGTACAAGGCGCACAACGTCAAGAAAATGGCCCTCAAGGCACCCATGGTGGTGTTCTTCTCGGTCTACTTCCCGGCGAAGCTCCTGCGGGCCATCCACACGGTCAACACCGCCCAGTCTGTCCGCCGCGGCGGACAATAGGCCCGGTTTCCGGCTGTTGCGCGGCCTCAGTCCGTTCCGAGTTCAGCCAGACGATCCGACGGCGGTTCATCCCCACGCGCGGCGGAACCTTCGCGCCGTTTCCTGAAGCCTGACCGCTGTCCCAGAACCACGACGGCGAGGCCCACGAGGATGAGCCCCAGCCCGCCGTAGGTGCCTGCAGGCAGTGTCTCGTGCAGGAAGACCGCGGCCAGCACGGCTGCGCCGGGGATCTCCAGCAGGATGATCATCGACACCAGCAGCGGGCTCATGGTGGCCAGCAGGTGATTGAAGGCTGTGTGGCCCACCAGTTGGGCACACACGGTGATGGCCAGGATCCCCACCCAGCCAACGGCGTCGAACCCCACCAGCGGCTGGCCGCTGAAGAGCGCCAGCACCGCCACAAAGGCAGCGCACATCCCGTAGCAGAGCGTGGTGTATGTTCCCGTGGTCATGGTCTGGCGGGCCTTGCCGCCGGCGAGCGTGTAGAGGCCGGCCAGGGCCCCACCGGCGACAGCCAGCAGGTCACCCAGAAGCGCGTCCGGCGAGGATCCCATGTCGAACCCGGTGATGGTGACAACACCACCAAAGGCGATCCCCAGCCCTGCCAGCACCTGCCAGCGGTGCCTGGTGCCGCGGAACAGCTGGAAGACCGCAATCCAGGCCGACTGCAGGCAGACCAGGGCGGTGGCGGCAGCCACGGAGGTGAGCTGGAGGGACGTGATGAAGCAGGCAAAGTGCAGGGCCAGGGCGACGGCGGCGAGCAGCGACCAGCTGAACTCGGGGCCGGTGATCCGGCCGAACTGCCGGGGTTCGCGGACCACGGTGGGAGTGGCCATGACGGCGGCCCCGATGGCGTTGCGCCAGAAGGCGATGGCGAGGGCACTGACGGTGGTGGCACCGAGGGTCGCGGCGATCAACGGCCCGGACGACGCCACACCCAGGACGCCCACGGCCGCAAGAAGAAAGTTCACCGTTCAACCCTACTGTCCTGCTATAACACTGTGCCGCCTTAACGACAGAGTCCCGGACAGCTTTTCAGCTGTCCGGGACTCTCCTTATGGTGGAGGCACGGGGACTCGAACCCCGAACCCCCTGCTTGCAAAGCAGGTGCGCTACCAATTGCGCCATGCCCCCATAAGAAGCAACCCGTCAATCATACCCTAGAACCGTGGAGCCTTTTGCAAGCTCCCGGTCCGGGAATCCGGCCTATTCGACCTTGTCGGTCGACTGGCTCCAGACTGTTTTCCGGGCCTCGGATTCCTGTGCTTTCCTGTAGAGCAGGACGCCTGCGATCGCAGCTGCAAGTACCAGCAACTTCTTCACATGCTCCCCGTTCCGATCCTGCCTGCCGTGAAGCAAACCGAACCTTCCTTCGAACCTGCACAGGTTCCGTGGGCGTACCAGGACTTGAACCTGGGACCTCTTCGTTATCAGCGAAGCGCTCTAACCGCCTGAGCTATACGCCCCGATGCCTCATCGGGCCGAGACATGACTTTACAGCACATCCCGGCCCGATCTCAAATCGAGGCATTTCGCCGGAGAATTTCCGGTGAAATTAAGGGTTTTCAGTCGTCCGTGAGGGTGACGCCGATGCCACCAACAAGCGTTGCGGAGATGTTGTAAAGCACCGCTGACAGCATGGACAGCGCCGTCAGCAGGACAACGTTCACCACGGCGATAATCGTGGCAAAGGAAGCCACCTGGCCCAGGGATGCGACCTTCTTCAGTTCGAACCCGCCGCCTTCGGAGCCTGCCAGGGTGCCCAGGAGGCTGTCCACCTGGTCAAAGATTCCGGTGAGGTCCAGGACAGTCCAGAGGACGATGGCGGCCACCACGGTGACGATTCCCAGCGCCACCGACAGCAGGAATGCCATCTTCAGGACCGACCAGGGATCCACCTTGCTGACCAGCAGCCGTGCACGCCTGACCTTGGCCTTGGGTGCAGGCTTGACCAGGCCGGGCTGGGCCTGCGGAGACCGGCCCTGCACTGGGCGCTGGCTGTCCTGTGCTGCCGCCTGCCTGCCCTGTCCGGCACGCTGGCCGGTCTGGCCTGCCGGAACCCGATCCTGCGCAGGGCGCTGGCCGGGAACGGCCGGCCGCTGCCCCGGCGCGCCTGCAGGGGCCGGTGGGCGCTGCTGCGGACGGACGGGGGCGTTCACCCGGGGTGCGGCCGCGGGCGGCGGCGTTCCGCCGGGTACATTGCTGCTCGGCTTGGGATATGAGTCGGGATTACTCACTCGTTACCTCCGGTGTAGTCTTCGTTCGGCTCAGCGTCGCCGGAGGCGTCCTCTGACTCAACAGCCGGTGATGTTTCTGCCGTTGTTGCTGACCCTGCGGATCCCTCGGGGGACCCGGCCTCTTCAGCCAACGTTACGTCATCGTCCACGGATTCTTCGCCCTCGAGGCCGCGTTCGCTGTTCCTGGCCACTTCAATGATGCGGTCATTCTTGTCCGGCTTCGCGAAGATAACACCCATGGTGTCGCGGCCCTTGGCCGGTACGCCGGCCACGGATGAACGGACAACCTTGCCGCCTTCCATGACCACCAGAACCTCGTCCTCTTCCTGAACAATCAGGGCGCCCACGAGGTGGCCCCGTTCCTCTTGGTACTTGCCCACCTTGATGCCCAGGCCGCCGCGGCCCTGCAGGCGGTATTCCTCCACCGCGGTGCGCTTGGCATACCCGCCCTCGGTGACCACAAAGACGAACGAACCGTCCGTGACGACGTCCGCCGCCAGCAGTTCATCGTCCTCGCGGAACTTCATGCCGGTGACACCGGACGTGGCCCGGCCCATGGGACGCAGGGCATCGTCGGTGGCGGTGAAGCGGATGGACTGGCCCATGCGGGACACCAGCATGAGGTCATCCGTTTCGGAGACAAGCTGGGCGGAAACCAGCTCGTCCTCGTCACGCAGGTTGATCGCGATGACGCCGGCGGAGCGGTTGGTGTCGTAGTCCTCCAGCCGGGTCTTCTTGACCAGGCCGCGCTTGGTGGCCAGCACCAGGTAAGGGGCCTGCTGGTAGTCCCTGATGTCCAGGACCTGGGCGATGTGCTCGTCCGGCTGGAAGGCCATCAGGTTGGCGACGTGCTGGCCCTTGGCATCACGGCCGGCCTCCACCAGTTCGTACGCCTTCGCCCGGTAGACCCGGCCGAGGTTGGTGAAGAAGAGCAGCCAGTGGTGGGTGGTGGTCACGAAGAAGTGCTCCACCACGTCGTCGCCGCGGAGCTGGGCGCCCTTGATGCCCTTGCCGCCGCGCTGCTGCGACCGGTAGTTGTCGCTGCGCGTGCGCTTGACGTAACCGCCGCGGGTAATAGTGACAACCATTTCCTCTTCGGGGATCAGGTCCTCCATGGACATGTCGCCGTCGAAGCCCATCAGGATCTTGGTGCGGCGGTCATCACCGTGCTTGGCCACGATTTCGCCCAGCTCGGTGCTGATGATTTCACGCTGGCGTTCCTCGGAGGCAAGGATCGAGTTGTACTCGGCGATCAGGGCCTCAAGTTCGGAATGGCGGTCCTGGATCTTCTGGCGTTCCAGGGCTGCCAGGCGGCGCAGCTGCATGTCCAGGATGGCCCGGGCCTGCAGTTCGTCGATGTCCAGCAGCTGCATCAGTCCGTCGCGCGCGGCTTCGGTGGTGTTGGACGCACGGATGAGCGCAATGACTTCGTCCAGCGCGTCCAGTGCCTTCAGGAGGGCACGCAGGATGTGCGCCTCTTCCTCGGCTTTGCGCAGGCGGTAGCGGGTACGGCGCGCAATGACGTCCAGCTGGTGCGTTACCCAATGGCGGATGAAGGCGTCCAGGCTCAGCGTGCGCGGAACCCCGTCCACGATGGCCAGCATGTTGGCGGAGAAGTTGCTCTGCAGGTCGGTGTGCTTGTACAGGTTGTTCAGCACCACCTTGGCCACGGCGTCGCGCTTGAGCACAATGACCAGCCGCTGGCCGGTGCGGCCGGAGGTCTCGTCGCGGAGGTCCGCAATGCCGGATATCTTCCCGTCCTTGACCAGTTCGGCGATCTTGATGGCCAGATTGTCCGGGTTGGCCTGGTAGGGCAGTTCGGTGACAACCAGGCACGTACGGCCCTGGAGTTCCTCGACGTTGACCACGGCGCGCATGGTCACGGAGCCGCGGCCCGTCCGGTACGCGTCCTCAATGCCCCTGTGGCCGAGAATGGTCGCGCCGGTGGGGAAATCGGGTCCCTTGATACGGAGCAGCAGCTCTTCGAGCAGTTCCTCGCGGCTGGCCGTCGGATTGGCCAGGTACCACTGGACGCCGTCAGCTACTTCGCGGAGGTTGTGCGGCGGAATGTTGGTGGCCATGCCCACGGCAATGCCGGACGAACCGTTGACCAGCAGGTTGGGGAAACGGGCCGGCAGGATGGTGGGTTCCTGGTTCTTGCCGTCGTAGTTGTCCTGGAAGTCGACGGTTTCCTCGTCAATGTCACGGACCATCTCCATGGCCAGCTGGGACATTTTCGTTTCGGTGTACCGCGGGGCGGCGGCACCGTCATTGCCCGGCGAACCGAAGTTGCCCTGGCCCAGGGCCAGCGGGTAGCGCATGGTCCAGTCCTGGATCAGGCGGACCAGCGCATCGTAGATCGCGGTGTCGCCGTGGGGGTGGTACTGGCCCATGACCTCGCCCACCACACGGGCGCACTTGTTGAAGGACCGTTCCGGCCGGTAACCGCCGTCGAACATCGCGTACAGCACGCGGCGGTGCACGGGCTTGAGGCCATCGCGCACGTCGGGAAGGGCACGGCCCACAATAACGGCCATGGCGTAGTCCAGGTACGAGCGCTGCATTTCCGTTTGCAGGTCCACCTGCTCCACGCGGTCAACCAACACGTCGCCTTCAAGAACGGCTTCCGGAAGATCGGCGGATTCCGCCGGGTTCTCTGGTGTCTCGTCACTCATCGTTTATATTTTCCGTTTCAGGTATATGTCGGGCTTGGAATATCTACTCGGTGAACCGGTCAGATATCCAGGAACCTGACGTCCTTGGCGTTCTGCTGGATGAAGTTTCGGCGGGACTCCACGTCTTCGCCCATTAGTGTGGAGAAGGTCTGGTCCGCTGCCAGGGCATCGTCCATGGTGACCTGCAGGAGGGTCCGGTGGTCCGGGTCCATGGTGGTGTCCCACAGCTCGGTATAGTCCATCTCACCCAGGCCCTTGTAGCGCTGGATGCCGTTGTCCTTCGGGATACGGCGGCCGGCGGCCTGCCCGGACAGGAGCTTGGCATCGCGCTGCTTGTCGCTGAAGACGTAGTCGTGCGGCGCGTTGGACCACTTGATCCGGTACAGCGGGGGCTGCGCCAGGTACACGTAGCCGTTTTCGATCAGCGGGCGCATGTAGCGGAACAGCAGCGTCATGAGCAGCGTGGTGATGTGCTGGCCGTCAACGTCAGCGTCGGCCATCAGCACGATCTTGTGGTACCGGAGCTTGCTGAGGTCGAAGTCCTCGCCGATGCCGGTGCCGAACGCGGTGATCATGGACTGGACCTCGGTGTTGCCCAGGGCCTTGTCCAGCCGGGCCCGCTCCACGTTCAGGATCTTGCCGCGCAGCGGCAGGATGGCCTGGGTTTCAGGGTTGCGGCCGCGTTTGGCGGAACCGCCGGCGGAGTCGCCCTCCACGATGTACACCTCGCAGCGGGCGGGATCCTTCGAGGAACAGTCGGACAGCTTGCCGGGCATCCCGAAGGATTCCAGCGGGCTCTTGCGGCGCGCATTGTCACGGGCCTTCCGGGCGGCCATCCGGGCCTGGGCTGCGGAAATGGCCTTGCGGATGACATCTCGGGCGGGGCCGGGGTTGCGTTCCAGCCAGTCACCCAGGCCGTCGGTGACAACGCGCTGGACGAAGCCCTTGACCTCGGAGTTGCCGAGCTTGGTCTTGGTCTGGCCCTCAAACTGCGGCTCGGCCAGCTTCACGGAGATGACCGCCGTGAGGCCTTCACGGATATCGTCACCGGTGAGGTTGTCGTCCTTTTCCTTGATGATGCTCTTCTCCCGCGCGTAGCGGTTGATGAGGGAGGTCATCGCGGCGCGGAAACCCTCTTCGTGGGTGCCGCCCTCGTGGGTGTTGATGGTGTTGGCGTAGGTGTGGACGCTCTCGGAATACGCGTTGGTCCACTGCATCGCCATCTCCAGCGCGATGTGCCGTTCCGTGTCCTCGGTTTCGAAGGAAATGACGTCCTCGTGGACAACATCAACCTTCTTGCCCGAGTTCAGGTGCTTCACATAGTCCAGCAGGCCGTCGTCGTACTGGTACACCACGGTGCGGTGCTCAGCGGTGACTTCACCTTCGGTGACCACCACGTCAAGGTTAAGGTCCTCATTGGCGTCCGCGTTCGACGCTGCGGTGCGCTCGTCCGTGAGCGTGATCCGCAGGCCCTTGTTCAGGAAGGCCATCTGCTGGAAGCGGGCGCGGAGCGTCTCGAAATCAAACTCAGTGGATTCGAAGATTCCCGCGTCCGGGTAGAAGGTCTGGGTGGTGCCGGTGGTGGCGCTCTCTTCGCCCTTGACCAGCCCGCCCTGGGGCTTGCCGCCGTCGGCGAAGGACATCCGCCAGACGTTGCCCTGCCGCCGGACTTCAGTGTCCACCCTGCTGGAGAGCGCGTTCACCACGGAGATACCCACACCGTGGAGGCCGCCCGAGACTGCGTAACCGCCGCCGCCGAACTTGCCGCCGGCGTGCAGGATGGTCATAACCACTTCGACAGTGGGCTTGTGCTCGGTGGGATGCATGTCCACGGGGATGCCGCGGCCATCATCTACAACTTTGACGCCGCCGTCGGCCTGCAGGACTATTTCGATGTGCGTGCAGTACCCGGCCAGCGCCTCGTCAACAGAGTTGTCCACCACTTCATAGACCAGGTGGTGCAGGCCGCGCGGCCCGGTGGAGCCGATATACATGCCCGGGCGCTTGCGGACGGCTTCGAGGCCCTCAAGTACGGTGATGTCGCTTGCGCCGTATTCCCGGGGTGTCACGGCCTCCGCCGGCGTATCGGGGGTAGGGACGTCCTCCGTTGCGCGTTCCACTGCCTGGGTATCTGTATTGTCGTTAGCCACAGGTGCTGTCGACTCCTCTTTTTCGATGATGGCCGGCGGCGGCCTTCCAGTGGAAAGCATCCGCCAACAGGCACAAGCTGATGGCGCTGACGGATACGTCGACGTGCAGGACCGAAGTCCGCCTGCGGAGAGCGTGCGGAAAACGGACTCAGTCAACGTTTCACCGGCGCCCAGTTATCTGCTGTGATTCTATCGTGAAATGGGCCGCAAACCCGCATTCCGGCGGGCGTCGCGGGACCTTGATGTGCCGATGCGAGGCCATTGACCCCGCCTAGGGCGCCCTCAAGGTCCCGCCTCCGGGTGCCTATACGCCCTAAGGCCGTTAGCTCGCCCTACACGCCGCCGGACGAATATTCAAGAGTCGACGGCGGCGGCTAACCGTAGGTATCGCGCGGCCCGCGGCCGTTGACGGTACGTCCGCCCTTGCGCCAGCTGGGTGCTGACGGGCCGAGCACCTGGATGCTGGTGACCACGCCATCGCCCAGTTCCGTGCGGAACTTCTCCAGCAGGCTGTTGCTCAGCAGCCGCAGCTGCGTGGACCAGGCCGTCGAGTCGCAGCGCACGTGAAGGGTGGTATCGGTGAAGCTCTCCGGGGTGCAGTGCGCTGAAATTTCCGGGCCAACCAGCGTGGCCCACTCTGCCATGACCGAACCCACCGCTACTGGCGAGCTCCAGCCGCGTTCGGCCACGAGGCGTCCCACCACTTTGCCGAGCCCCAGCGGATCACGGCCGGTGGAATGGAACTGGCTGAAACCCCGGGTATCCCGGATCCCACCCTTTGTCTTGGCGGCGCCGGCCTTGGGGGGTGCCTTCCGGCGGATTTCGCCGCGTGCGGCCGCGGCCTCACGCATGCGGTTCAGCGCAGCCTGCGGCGCGTCGATGTTGTCAGGATCCCGGCCAGGCTGCAGCCCGCCCTTTTCATCCTTATTCATCGATTCCTCCCGGGACGACCTTCACCCGCCGGCCGGAGAGTTCCTCCGGGATATCGGCGTCGACGGCGGCGGTCACCAGGACCTGTTCCGCGCCGGAGACTATTGCCGCCAGTTTACGCCGGCGCTGCACATCCAGCTCGGCGAAAACGTCGTCGAGGATGAGGATCGGTGCAGACCCGCCGGTCCTCGCGTCATCGAGCATGACGTAATAGGAAGCAAGCCGGAGTGAGAGGCACATCGACCAGGTTTCGCCGTGCGAGGCGTACCCCTTGGCGGGCGCTTCGCCGAGAATCAGTTCGAGCTCATCCCGGTGCGGCCCCACCAGGGAAATTCCGCGCTCAAGTTCCTTGCGGCGGGAGGCTGCAAAGGCCTGGACATAGCGGCCGGTGAGGTCCTCAACGGTGAGGTCCCGCAGATCTTCGGCAGCGGCGGACCCATCCGTCAACGAACCGCCACCGGCACCCGGTGCCGCGCCGCCGTCGTCGTCCATCACATTTTGGAGGGTGGACCGGTAGAGGGCGTTGGCTTCCTTGGACCCATCCGTGAGCTGGGCATACGCCTTGGCCAGGTGCGGGCTCAATAGTTCCACCAGTTCCAGCCGCGCGTGCAGCAGCTCGGCGCCCGCCCGGGCCATGTGCTGGTCCCAGACATCGAGGGTGGCCTCGTGTCCGGCAGTGAATTTTCCGGCCCGGGCGGATTTGAGCAGGGCATTGCGCTGCTTCAGGACACGGTCATAGTCCGTGCGCGTCGCCGCGTGCCGGGGCATGAGGCTGACCAGCAGCTCGTCGATGAACCGGCGGCGGTTGGACGGATCTCCCTTGACGAGCGCCAGGTCCTCGGGGGCGAAAAGCACCGTCTGGCAGATCCCCAGGAGATCCCTGGCCCGGACGGGATTGCTGCGGTTGATCCGCCCCCGGTTGGCGCGGCTGGCGTTGATCTCAAGTTCCAGGACCGTGGTCTGCCCGCCGCGGACCAGGCGGGCCCGGACCAGCGCGCGGTCCGTGCCGAACCGCAGCAGCGGGGCATCGGAGCTGACCCGGTGCGAGCTGAGGGTGGCCAGGTACCCGATGGCCTCCATGAGGTTGGTTTTGCCGATGCCGTTTGCCCCGACGAGCACGGTGACCCCCGGTTCGAGGGGAAGGTCAACCTGGGCGTAGCTGCGGAAGTCAGTGAGCGAAAGGTGTTCTAGGTACACGCGGTGTTCGACAATTCTCGGAACCGGCGGGTCCCGGGGTGGAGGTTACTGGGCGGGACGGGTGGCATGCCCGCCGAACTGGTGGCGCAGCGCGGAAACCATCTTCATGGCGGGCGAATTCTCCTCGCGGGAGGAGAAGCGTGCGAAGAGTGCAGCCGTGATGGCCGGTGCCGGAACCGCGTTGGCGATGGCTTCCTCAACGGTCCAGCGTCCTTCGCCCGAGTCCTCGACGTAGTCATCGATGGATTCCAGTCCCGGGTCCTCGTCCAGTGCCTTGACCATGAGGTCCAGCAGCCACGACCGGACCACGGTGCCCTTCTGCCAGGCGCGGAACGTACCGGGCAGGTCGTCAACAATGTCCTTGGCGGCCAGCAGTTCGTATCCTTCGGCGTACGCCTGCATCAGGCCGTATTCGATGCCGTTGTGGACCATCTTGGCGTAGTGTCCGGCACCGATTCCGCCGACGTGGACAAAGCTGTCCGCCCGCTCGCCTTCGGGACGGAGCACATCAAAAACCGGCAGGGCCCGCTCAATATCGGCAGCGTCGCCGCCAGCCATGAGCCCGTACCCGTTCTGGAGGCCCCACACTCCGCCGGAAACGCCGCAGTCGGCGAAACGGATCCCCTTCCCGGCCAGCGCGGCACCGTGTTTCTGGTCCTCGGTGAAGCGGGAGTTGCCGCCGTCGATCACCAGGTCGCCGGCGTCGAGCTTGTCCCCGAGTTCGGTGACGACGGCATCGGTGATGTCGCCTGACGGGACCATGACCCAGATCAGCCGCGGGGCCGGAACGGCCGCAATGAGCTCATCCACGGAGGCAACGTCGGTGACCTCGGGGTTGCGGTCAAAGCCGGTAACCTCAATGCCACCCTTGCGCAGGCGTTCGCGCATGTTGAAACCCATCTTGCCAAGGCCGATCAGTCCAATATGCACGGGGGTCTCTTTTCTGCGCGGGGTTGGCTGTTGCTGAACGGGGCAGCCCAACTAGGTCGCACTAAGTGTCGTTATGAGCGCCCATAACGACGTTTTCTGCTACCTAGTTGGGAAGGCGGACGGGCATAACCAGGTAGCGGTAGTCGTCCTGGTCCTCACCGTCGGCGTCTGCCTGAGCCGTGATCATCGCGGGCTTCGGCGCCGTGGTGAAGGAGAACCTGACGTACTTCGTTTCGATGACGCTCAGGCCCTCCACCAGGTAGTGCGGGTTGAAGGCGACGGTGATGTCGTCACCGGAGAGCTGGGCTTCGAGTTCTTCGGAGGCCTGGGCATCTTCGCCGGTGCCGGCGTCCAGGTGCAGCAGTCCTTCGGTGAAGGCGAGGCGTACCGGGGTGTTGCGTTCGGCCACCAGCGACACGCGGCGGACGGCTTCCACAAGTTCCTGCGTTTGGACTGTTGCGTGGATGGGGGTGGAATCCGGGAACAGCGAGCGGATCTTGGGGTAATCGCCATCCACAAGCAGCGATGTGGTGGTGCGGCCGCCGCTTTCGAAACCGATCAGGCGGCTGTCATCGTCAGCAAGGGCGAGGTTGATGTCGCCGCTGTTGCCAAGGGTCTTAGCCACTTCGTTGAGGGTTTTTGCCTTGACCAGCGCACTGGTGGAAATTCCCGGTGTGGTGGGCTTCCACGGCACTTCGCGCATGGCCAGACGGTAGCGGTCGGTGGCCAGAAGCGTGATGAGGTCGTCCTCGATCTCCATCCGGACGCCGGTCAGGATGGGGAGAGTGTCATCCTTACTGGCCGCAATGATCACCTGGGACACAGCTTGGGCGAATGCGTCACCCGGGACGGTGCCGCTGATGGCGGGTAACGCAGGCAGCGGCGGGTATTCGGCCTCGGGCATGGTGGCCAGGTGGAAGCTGCTGCGGCGGCAGGTCAGCGTCACCTTGTTGCCATCGGTCTCCACGACCACCGGAGCGGAAGGAAGGCTGCGGCAAATGTCTGCGAGGAGGCGTCCGGAAACGAGGATGGTTCCCTCGGCGGTGATGTCCGCGGGGATGTCCAGCCGTGCGGAGGTCTCGTAGTCAAAGCTCGAGAGGCTGACGGTGCCGGCTTCAGCCTTCAGGAGCAGACCCGACAGCACTGGAACCGGCGGCCGCGGAGACAACGACCGGGCTGTCCAGGTGACGGCTTCTGCCAGGACGTCCCGTTCGACTCTGAACTTCACGGAAGGGTGCCGCCTTTCATTGCTGCTGCCTTGTCTGAACCGGAAACTCCCACAGGGAGCCCAAAAGTAGTGGCGCCCCAACAACGGAACCTGCATGGTTCATCGAGTGCTGAACCACAAAGAAACCCGAGGATGGGAGCGCTGCTGACAGCTTAGCCGGAAGACGGCTGATTAACCCATCCCCGGTCAGGACGCCTGGGGTCCGGAGGCCCTTGGGCCTGGGCCGGTTCGGGGTGCGGATCGAGATTGTTATTTGAGGGAAATCAATTTATTGGGATTAGAAGTGTTAATAACTGCTGTGGATACTGTGGATAACTCGATCCGGCCGCAGGATCCAGCGGTTAAGCCCTGTTCATGGATTGTGGGTGACGCAGGTTTTAAACAGGCTGTGGATGGGGATAACAATTTTTGGGTTTTCGCTGATCCACAGGCGGCTTAAGGGTTTTAAGCCCATTAAGTTCGGTTGTCCCCTTAAGTATCCACAGGGTTATCCACATGCACCTGTTAATAAGGTATAGAGACGACGGCTTAGGAGTTGCGCTGCTGCTGCTTGATCCTGTTGGTGAGTTCGGTGACCTGGTTGTAGATCACACGACGCTCAGCCATCAGCTCACGGATTTTGCGGTCCGCGTGGATCACAGTGGTGTGGTCGCGGCCGCCGAGTTCCTGGCCGATCTTCGGCAGGGACATGTCCGTGAGCTCGCGGCAGAGGTACATGGCGATCTGCCGGGCGGTCACCAGCGTGCGGGTCCGGGACTTGCTGCAGAGTTCCTCCATGGTGAGCTTGAAGTACTCCGCCGTCTGGATCAGGATCTGGCTCGACGTGATTTCCTGGGCGCCGTCGTCCGTGATGAGGTCCTTGAGGACCATCTCAGCCAACGCAACATCGACCGGCTGGCGGTTCAGGCTGGCGAATGCCGTCACCCGGATCAGTGCGCCCTCGAGTTCGCGGATATTGCTGGAGATCTTGGAAGCGATGTATTCCAGGGCATCGTCCGGGGCGGAGAGACCTTCGCTGAGCGCCTTCTTCCGCAGGATGGCGATGCGGGTCTCGAGCTCGGGCGGCTGGATGTCGGTGAGGAGGCCCCACTCGAAGCGAGACTTCATCCGGTCCTCGAAACCTGCCAGCTGCTTGGGCGGCAGATCCGAGGTGATGACCACCTGTTTGTTGTTGTTGTGCAGGGAGTTGAACGTGTGGAAGAACTCCTCCAGCGTCCGGTCCTTGCCGGCCAGGAACTGGATGTCATCGATCAGCAGCACGTCCACGTTGCGGTACGTGGTCTTGAAGCTGGCGCCTTCGTCATCGCGGATGGAGTTGATGAAGTCGTTGGTGAACTCTTCGGAGTTCACGTACCGGACCCGGATTCCGCTGTACAGGCGGCGGGCATAGTGGCCGATCGCGTGCAGGAGGTGGGTCTTGCCCAGCCCGGAATCACCGTAGATGAACAGCGGGTTGTAGGCCTTGGCGGGCGCTTCGGCCACGGCCACGGCAGCTGCATGGGCAAAGCGGTTGGACGAACCGATCACAAAGGTATCGAAAACGTACTTGGGGTTCAGCCGGCCGAACTCGTGGGAAGTGCTCGGCAGCATCGGCTGCGGCTTCTGTTCGATCAGCTGGTCCGGCGAGTAGGAAGGTTCGACGACGGGTTCCGGCTCCGTGTGAAGGGGCACCAGATCGGTGTCCACGTCGATTGCGCAGCGGATGTCCTCGGAGAAAACGTTATGCAGGGCGTCATCCAGGGCGTCCTTGACCTGGGTCTGAAGGACTTCACGGGTCAGTTCGTTGGGTACGGCCACCAGGAGGGTGGATCCGATCAGGCCCTGGGCCTGCGCCAGGATGACAAAGCCCCGCTGCCGTGGAGATACGCGGTCGTCCTGCTCGAGCAGGCTCACAACCCGACGCCAGGAACTTCCGACAGTATTGGCGTGGTTGGCTTCGTCTACTGTCATCAATCAGTTCCTCAAAACTTGCGTGCCTGCATTACGTGCAGCCCCAAGTCCCGAACCAGGACTCTGGTTCAGCTTCATCCACAGGGTTATGCACAGTCCGTGGATAATCGGCTACTGAGCCACTCTAGGGGAACAAAAGGCCAGAAGATAGCTGGGAAGTACCTTGTGGATAATTACACCGATGTGGTTCGAAAACAGGCCTTGTGAGCCACTTCATCCACAGGCTGTGGGGCCAGGTTAACCACAGCCGGGGACAGGGACGCAGGGGTACCCCGGTTTGACTCTGGCAGGCATTTTGCCCTAACGTTGTGAAGTCCTTTGTGTACGCTTTTTGGCCCCTTCTGAATCTCTCTGACGCACCGCGTTGGAGCAGCCGGGGGAAGCGTGCATATACAAAACTTAGCGTCGGCCAGTTCTTCCCCTTTTACTGATCGGGTGGGCGCACCTTTGATCCACTGGAGTAACTAACGTGAGCAAGCGGACTTTTCAGCCGAATAACCGCCGTCGAGCCAAGAAGCACGGCTTCCGCCTTCGTATGCGTACCCGTGCCGGCCGTGCCATCCTGGCAGCCCGTCGTGGCAAGGGCCGCACCGAACTGTCGGCCTAGATAACTGACTCGTCGGTTTAACTTTTCTTTGCGAGTTTAAGGTGCTGGCCACCCGTAACCGTTTGAGGACTGCAACCGATTTTTCAACAACTGTACGTTCCGGTGTCCGCAATGGACGCCGGAACGTAGTGTTATATGCGGCAGCTATTGCTGCCGACGAACCCAGCCGGATCGGGTTCATCGTTTCCAAAGGTGTCGGGAACGCTGTGGTCAGGAACCTCGTTAAGAGGAGACTGAGAGAAGCCGGTGCTGCCTCGCTGCGCGAGTACGGTACCGGGTTCGCCATAGTGGTCCGGGCGCTGCCTGCGTCCGCTGCCGCCAGCTGGGATCAACTGCTGGCGGACTACAACGCCGCACTGGAATCAACCATGAGCCGGTTGGGCAGCCGCCTTCCGCGGGCTGCTGTAAACGGTTCGACCGGTACAACACAGGAAGGGACACAGCGTGCGTAAGGTAACTGCCGCCGTCGTCCACTCCCTTCATCCTGTTGCTGCCGCCGTGGGCACCTTCCTCTGGAACCTGCCCAGAAACATTCTTATTCTGCTGCTGATGGCATACCGCAAGGTGATTTCTCCCTTGTATGGCCAGGTCTGCCGTTTCTTTCCTTCCTGCTCGGCGTACGCCCTTGAAGCGATCACTGTCCATGGGGCGGTGAAGGGCAGCTGGCTTGCAGCCCGTCGCCTTGTGCGCTGCCATCCGTGGAATGCCGGTGGTGTGGACCATGTCCCCGCCGGCCACCGCCACTGGCCCGATCACCGGACCCCCACAATTGTTGTGCTGAACAACCCGGACAAGTACCTGGCTGCTCAGACTGATGGAGAAGGCCGCCTTGCGGCCTGACGAATAGGGATATCGTATGGACTTCTTTGAAACAATCATGTTTCCGTTCAAGTGGCTGGTTTCCATCATCATGGTGGGCTTCCACGAGGGCCTGACTGCGATCGGCCTGCCTGCGGCCAACGGCTGGACCTGGACACTGTCCATCATCGGGCTGGTGCTGGTGATCCGTGCCGCCCTGATCCCCGTTTTCGTCAAGCAGATCAAGGCGCAGCGCGGCATGCAGCTGTTGCAGCCGGACCTGAAGAAACTCCAGGACAAGTACAAGGGCAAGACTGACCAGCTTTCCCGCCAGGCCATGGCGCAGGAACAGATGGCCATGTACAAGAAGCACGGGACCAACCCGTTCTCGGCCTGCTTGCCCATGCTGATCCAGATGCCGTTCTTCTTCGCGCTGTTCCAGGTGCTCTCCGGCATCAGCTCCAACGCCAAGGCGGGTGTGGGTGTCGGTGCGATGAGCCACGACCAGGTGGTGCAGTTCGACGAATCCAGCATCTTCGGTGCTCCGCTTTCCGCCACCCTCCTGCATGGAGGAGGAGGCGACGCGCAGTTGGCTGTCAACATCCTGTCGATCGTGATGATCCTTGCGATGACGGCTTCGCAGTTCATCACGCAGAAGCAGATCATGGCCAAGAACATGTCCGAAGAGGCCATGGCCAGCCCTTTCATGCGCCAGCAGAAAATGATGCTGTACATCCTGCCGCTCGTGTTCGGCGTGGGTGGCATCAACTTCCCCATCGGTGTCCTTATCTACTGGACCACCACCAACCTCTGGACCATGGCGCAGCAGTTCTTCGTCATCCGCCGCATGCCGACGCCGGGATCCCCAGCCGCCAAGGCACTCGCCGAACGCCGTGCGGCCAAGGGCCTGCCGGTCCTGCCCATTCTGGGCGGGAAAAAGGCCGACGCCGAAGCGGAGGCAGCTGCCGCAGCTGCGGTCCTCGAGCAAAAGGGACAGCGCGTCCAGCCACAGCGTAAGAACAGGAAGAAGAAGTAATGTCAGCCGAGAGCACCGAACACGCCCTTTCCGACGAGATCATTGACGATCAGGACGAAGCCTCGACCGACGCCGATGCTTCGCCCAAGGGATCCGCTGCCAGCCGCCTCGAAGAGGAAGGCGACGTTGCCGCCGATTACCTGGAGGAACTCCTTGATATCGCTGACATCGACGGCGACATTGACATTGAAGTCCGGAACGGCCGCACTTACATTTCCATCGTTGCCGAGGAAGGAACTGATGGTCTCGACAGCCTCGTAGGCGAAGACGGCGAAGTCCTCGAAGCCCTTCAGGAACTGACCCGGCTCTCTGTTCTCTCCGCAACGGAGAACCGTTCACGCCTGGTCCTGGACATCAACGGCTACCGTCAGCAGCGCGCCGTCCACCTGCAGAAGATCGCCGAGGATGCGGCAGCTGCGGTCAAGGAGTCCGGCAAAGCCGTGGCACTGGAGCCGATGAGTGCCTACGAACGCAAAATCGTTCATGACGCCGTCGCTGACCTGGGACTCGTCAGCGAGTCCGAGGGCGAAGGCGCCGGGCGTCACATCGTAGTATCCGCAGACTAGAGAATGCTGAACCGCTAATCATGGTTGACATCACGGCAGCAGAATTGCTGGCGGCCGAGAAGATTTTCGGTGACCGCCTGGACCTGGCCAAACGCTACGTGGAGCACCTGGCCACGTCCGGAACCGAACGCGGGCTGATCGGGCCGCGTGAGATCCCACGGTTGTGGAGCCGGCATGTCCTTAACTGTGCCGTTATCGAAAGCGAGATCGCGCACGGCAGCCATGTTGCCGACGTCGGAAGCGGAGCCGGACTTCCCGGACTTTGCCTCGCGATCGCGCGTCCGGATCTCCAGCTGACACTGATCGAGCCGCTGGAGCGCCGGGTGATCTGGCTCCAGGAAGTGGTGGACGATCTCGGCCTGACAAACGTCACGGTGATGCGGACGCGCGCGGAGCTTGCGGTTGGCATGGTGGACGCTGATGTTGTGACTGCCCGGGCTGTTTCCGCGCTGAGCAACCTCGCCGGTCTGACCATCCCCCTGCTCGCCGGCAAGGGTGAAGTTGTGGCCATTAAGGGACGCAGTGCAGGCGAGGAAATCGAAAAAGCAGCGAAGGTCATCCGGAAACTCGGTGGCGTCCAGACTTCTGTAGTGACTGTCGGTGAAAACCTCCTGGAGGAACCCACCACGGTGGTACGGATCGTCGTTAACAAGTCCCGAAAGTTCTCCTAGTCCTGGCCCGGTAGCCTTGGTCTGCAGGGCGAAGCGGTTAGGCTAGACAACGGCAGCAAAAGCCGAACGAGAGTGAGTGTGTCCCAGTGACCAGTAGCGAAGCCTCCACACAACGGATACCCCCGTTTGTGTCTTTGGGGTCAGCACGATCAGTTGCTGGCATGGGCATGGGTTCCGCGCCCGGACGAGGGGAAAGTCACCCTAATCCGGTTGCGGAAATGGCAATTCTTGCGTCTGTTTCACGTGAAACAACAACGGGTGGCCGGATCAACGTTATGGACACCATGGACGATTCCAGTCCTATCGCCCGGGAACTCGCGCACGAGACCAGGCGCCGCGAACGGCTGGTTGGCCGGAAACTTCCCAAGCCGGAGAAGACCCGTATCTTTACGGTGTCCAACCAAAAAGGCGGCGTGGGCAAGACCACCACCACCGTGAACATCGCTGCTGCCCTGGCCGCAGCCGGCCTGAACGTCCTGGTCATTGACATCGATCCCCAGGGCAACGCCTCCACCGCCCTCGGCGTCGAGCACCATGCCGATGTGGACAGCATCTATGACGTCCTCATCAACGATTTCCCTCTCGCTGACGTCGTGGCCCCCTGCCCGGACATCAGCAACCTGATCTGTGCTCCTGCCACCATTCACCTGGCCGGCGCGGAGATTGAGCTTGTTTCGCTTGTGGCCCGTGAACAGCGGCTCCGCCGGGCGATCGACGTCTATGCCAGGACCCGGGCAAAGAACGGCGAAGAACGCCTCGACTACATTTTCATTGACTGCCCGCCCAGCCTCGGGTTGCTCACGGTTAATGCCTTCTGTGCTGCCGGTGAGGTCCTTATCCCTATCCAGTGTGAGTACTACGCACTGGAAGGCCTCAGTCAGCTCCTCAAGAACATCGAGATGATCCAGAAGCACCTGAATGCGGATCTGGTGGTCTCCACTATTCTCCTCACGATGTATGACGGACGGACCAACCTTGCAGCCCAGGTGGCAGCCGAAGTTCGCCTGCACTTCCCCGAGCAGGTCCTTGGTGCTGTAGTCCCCCGCTCCGTGCGGATTTCAGAAGCTCCGAGCTACCAGCAAACCGTCATGACGTACGATCCTTCCTCCAGTGGAGCCCTGTCTTACCTGGAAGCCGCAGCCGAAATCGCTGAACGCTAGAATCTTCAAGAACTGCAACAACCGGAGTCCGGCAAGGTCTGACTCTTCCATCGGAGGGATTTATCCATGAGCGAAAAGCGACGTGGCCTAGGCCGCGGTCTTGGCGCACTCATTCCAAGTTCCGCCGGTAGTGCGTCGGGCAACGGCGGCGCTGTGTCGCGGCCTGTGGATCTCTTCTTCCCTGAAGGCCGTAAGAAAGTCGTGTCCCCTGATGACGCTTCAGGAAATGGTGGGGCAGCTTCAGATGCTTCATCTTCGGAGTCGGTTGCTTCCGAGTCGGATGCGCCGGCCCAGGCCAACGACGCATCGGTAACGAAGAAAGCAGCTGCGCCGAGAACGGCCTCCCCCGCGAATCCGCCAGCCAAGGCAGCAGAGAAGCTGCCGGCCGCAAAAGCTCCTGTAAAGGGCGGTGCAGCTACATCAACGGTGGACGGTTCGCCCATGCCGGTTGAAGGCGCGACTGGCGAGTCTGTGTCCGAGGCACCTGTATCCCAGAGCAGTACGCCGGATAACGGTGTTGACCTCGTGGAAGTCCCCGGCGTGCGTTTTGCTGAGATTCCGGTCACCGACATCCATCCGAACCGTAAACAGCCCCGTTCAGTCTTCGATGACGATGACATGGCGGAGCTCATCCACTCCGTGCGCGAAATCGGCGTCCTCCAGCCAATTGTGGTTCGTACTTCAACCGAAGAAGGTGGAGAACCGTACGAGCTGGTGATGGGTGAGCGTCGCTGGAGGGCAGTACAGGCGGCCGGGATGGCGACCATCCCTGCCATTGTCCGGGACACCACTGATGATGACCTCCTCAGGGATGCACTGCTGGAGAACCTGCATCGCAGCCAGTTGAACCCGCTCGAAGAGGCTGCGGCCTACCAGCAACTGCTTGAAGACTTCGGAACCACTCACGAGCAGCTTGCGGACCGCATTGGCCGTTCACGTCCCCAGGTTTCGAACACGCTGCGTCTCCTCAAACTTCCGCCCCTGGTTCAGCGTCGTGTGGCGGCCAGCGTTATTTCCGCTGGCCACGCGCGCGCGCTGCTCGCCCTGCCGGATGCAGCAGCCATGGAACGCCTCGCCCAGAAAATCGTGGCTGAAGGCATGTCTGTTCGGGCAACCGAAGAGGCCGTCACTCTCTATCAGGATCCTGCGAAGCCTGCCAAGAACAACATCCCTCGTCCGGGAGCCCGCCATGAGCGCCTGGACTATCTGGCATCCTCGCTGTCAGACCGCTTGGACACCAACGTCAAGATTTCCCTGGGTGTCCGCAAGGGGCGTGTCAGCATTGAATTCGCCAGTGTTGAAGACCTGAACCGCATCATGGAAGTTCTTGCGCCAGGATCTGAAAACTAGCGTTCTCTGTTCAAAGAAGGGCCTGTTTCACGTGAAACAGGCCCTTCTTTCGTCTGTATCGACGCCATCTTAGCATTCCGGAGCTGATACTGGCGTGGCCATGGTGGTTGTGACGCGCCCCGGGCTCGAGCCCGCGGTCCGCATGGGGTACCCCTCTGGGCCCGATGAAATAGTTCCGTTGTGGGACGCGAGTTTGGCATTGTCTGCTGCCTTCGACTCCTCTAAAGACTGGAGTCCTCCAAAGACTGGTCTCCTCCAACGACTGTCGTCTCTGCTTGTGTTCCCGCTGCAGCGGTGGACTTCTGTGGCTCCGGGTTGCTGACGCACTGGAGGTGGGCACTGAGGGCGATGTAGATGGCGGAGCGCGAACTCTCGAGACGGCGATCAGGCAGGAGTGGTGGATTCGACGGATCGCTGGACACTCCGATGCGACTCGTGATGCTTGTCACCCAATGGGTTCCGTTGCTCCGAAGCAGTGAAGAATGCGTCGATTCGCACATTTCCAATCAGTCCGTGCGGTGCCTATCCTGCCAAGCGGCGGGAACACCGTCATCGTTGCGCTTGCCCCGATCTGTTCCAGGGATCTGGTGTGCAGTGTACGTACCCGTGCAGATGTTGGCCTTAGCCTGCGGCTAACTCGTTGACTACGGGGATGCGCCAGGGTGGACGTCTCCCCCGGAGACCTGTCGCGAGATAGTCTTCTGACCTTCAATCTGCTTCGGCAACATCCGGGTGGGTTCGGCAACGTCCGGGTTCGGCAACGTCTGGTCCAGATGGGAAGGCGCCTCGCGGTTGCTGTTTCACGTGAAACATCAACAGGGTATGCGCCGGATCTAGGCGGCGGCGCCATCGAGAACGAACATGAAGTTGGTATAATCTAAAGTCCTCGGCCAGTGATGTCGCCGGCGCGTCACCTACGCTGCGGCTGCGGAAGTGAATTCGGTTTTCCAGCATCCGAGGGGCTTCGCCCGCAGCCAAAGCGGTGGCTAAAAAACTCCTGCAGAAGCAGTTCACCAAGCTTCGTGAGGGTAGCCGAGATTGCTGAGCAGGTTCGGCCTACGCCCAGCCGTCTTCTAAATGGTTTCACGTGAAACATCGTGACGAGTCCAGCTCACCGTGCCTGGCATCTCCCCACGGCCCCGACACACCGATACCCCGACGTCCTCACGGCGCCGGCGAGCTGGCTGCGTCTCGGATTGTAAACTTGCAGCCCAAGCGCCCTCCCATCTCGATCGCCGTGGGAACAGAGACAATTCCCAGACCTTGGAGTTGACGGCTTAGAGCCTACTATGGCCTCTTCACCCCTCGAGGATAATGCCGCCCCCAATCCCCCGGCCGGCAGTGACGCCCGCCACTGGTTATATCCTGCTGACCCAGCGCATGCCCGCCCAGGGTTCTGGGAGCTTGGGAAGCCGTCCAGAGGGCTAGTATCCAGCGGAGAGCCATGGCCGGGGTCCAGCATGTCCCGTTCCGTGGTGGCCCCAACCCTGACGCCTGAGTTCCACTCGCCGGGCAGTTAGCCTGAACAGATAGCTTCCTGGCGCATCCGAGGACTTTTGAGCTGGCGCACGCCGGCGCACCGGTAGCACCGGTAGCATCGGTTGAGGCAGGCAGGCAGGCAGGCAGGCAGGCAGGCAGGCAGGCAGGCAGGCAGGCAGGTACGACCGCGGCCCCCAACCGGGCCTTTCATCAAATAGTCTTCTGTGGAGACGGTACGTCGACGAATTGAATCTGCAGGGCGCCTCGATACACACCAATCTCAGGAGGGCGCATCGATCCCCTGGCTGGGCCAACAGTGTCGCCGGCTGCCTCATACGGGACCACCACCCTGGGCAGGACTGCGACACTCCAAGTCGTTACAGCATGACTCTGGCAGTGCGCCATAGTGCGTCTCTGGACCAGCTCCGCAACTTGGCTTCGCCCCTCTAGGACCTGACCGCGGGGTGCACAGAATTGGCCCAGTCCGGGAGTGTCCGGGAGTGGAAGGAATTGGTGCAAGCCGAGTCGTCTTGCTGTGCAGCAGTTTGAGACAGGCGGGACCGTCCGGAAAGGTTCGGATCCGACGGGGAAGCGACCACAACTGCAACCACGTCAGATCATGGCCCGGCTGAAGATGAATCAGCTAGCCAGGCGGACAGCAGCCTGGTTTGAGGGAAAGGGAGTATCCGAAAGATTATGTTTCCGTGGCCCACTCTTCATCATCGTGTGCGGCAAACTTGCCACAACAAGAGATGGAGCCAGGACAGGCTTGGGCCCGTAGGTGTGAATTGCATGGTGGATATCGTTGTGGATAACTTTGTGGATAGATTGCTTGGTGGCAGGCATCACGAAGAGATTTGGCCCACACGAGCGGATCCTGCAACGAGCGGTACGCACGAGCATTGGATAGCGCCTGCAGTCCCGTTTCACGTGAAACATTACCAAGGTCGATTCAGACTCTCTTTCGGGACGGAAAGCGACTTCAATAGTTGGATTTCCGGCGATATTTCCAGTCCAACGTGAGCATGCGCTTCGTCCGTGGTAGTTGTCCTGGAGCAAAGCCGGCTCGAGGGTGTCGGCTGATCTAAAGGACGGCACTAGGGGTCCTGCATCCACGATTTGCAGACCGGTGGATAAGCCTGTGGATATCAGTGTGGATATCAGTGTGGATAACATTTGGGGATAACTTCGAAGTCGGTGGACATCAACGCGATTGAACCCTCCAGTCGAACCGAACAGTCACACTTCCGATGGATACGATTCCGTCATCCGCTGACATTCGTCACCTGCTCTAGGTCTTTGGGGTGGAGTTGGTCGGGCACCTAGGGCTCCGCCCTTCGGACAGGAAAGTCGGTATTGGCCAGCTGGCTCATGACCTGCCCACGCGTGTTGTTCCGGTCGGGAGCTGCAGTGCGGACTGACATGTTAAGACCGAGCAGGCGGTTCCGATACCGTCCTTCGCTGACAACCGAGCAAGTTGGCTCTGGTTCTGTCCTGCGCTGACTGGACGGCAACCGTAGCGATCTTGCGAACAGAGATGTGCGTAGCGGCGAAGCCACAACGCCTATTTTGGCCACGGGCAGGTACACGGCGATCACCTTCGTCCAGTCCTGGTTCAGGCTGACGGTCCCCCATCGACGCAGCAGGCCGGAGGGCTTGGGCGAGGGCTCAGCCGTCACGCAAGCGTCTATAGAGCCCGGTGGCAGGATTGAGGGCGCCCGGCAGTGTCTAGAATTCCTGCGGTGAGGAGAGTATTCCTCGTGTGCCTGGGCTGTGTACGGGTTGTCCGGGTGTCTACGACGCGTCGGTCGTGGAGCAACCAGGTTGACGTGGGGATGCGGCCAGTTGGCAGTTGGCCTCAGAAGATAGCATCGAGCACATGCGAAGCCGGCGTCCTTAGCATCCATCCCGGGAAGCTTGGTCGGAGATTTCGCTCAGTTTGTTACACGTGAAACAGTACGCTCGAGGTCTTGCCATCCGCGAAGCCGTCGCCGGGGCGGGACTGTTTCACGTGAAACAGTCCGGCGTAGAAGAACATCCGTGTCCTCGTGCCGTCTTTGCCGGCCCGCACCCGTGGCGCGCATGAGGTCTTCTGGTATGGCCCGTCTCTTGGCATGGGCCCGCTGAGACGACCACGGCGTTGTGAAGGGGTGCGGCCCCAACAAGTGGGTGTCGAGACCGGCGTGGGCTGCGGCCGAGGGCAATATCGGGCTTGGACAATCTCCGCATGTGCTTCCCATTCGGGCCATCGGCATCAATGGACATCTCGGACAATACGAACGACGATCCCGATGGACCCACCAGCGCAGCGAGTACAGACTGAATGCGCTGCGCGTGCCCTATCCGTACGGCCCCTGAATTACCACCCGAGGCTGCAGGTATCGGCGGAAGGGCATAGTGAGTCTCCAGGCCGACGGTCTCGAATTCGTCCGCAGGCACCTTGTCTGTGCTGGCGGGTTCCCAACGCTGTGTGAGTATGCTCCCGGGGGTCGCTGAATCTTGAGTTGCGCGCTGCTGTGTCGTCGACATGCTGTGGACAAGACTGGACTGTTGAAACTGGTCAGGCTGGCACTGAACTGGATACCGTCGCGGCAGGATACCGACGTGCTGTGGTTTGGCGATGAGACTTGTGCGCATTTTCGATCAGGAAGTCGTTTTCGAGAGTGGCCAGTCAGTTACGAGGGGACGGTGCCATTTGATGTCGGGGATCTATTCCAATTGCTCGGATCCTAGCGTCATAACGGTCACCTGGCGTCCCCGGCGTTCCTTGGCTGCCCCCGTCCAGCGACGACTCCCCCGACCAGCCCCGATTCCTCCAACCACCGGCGTTGACTCTGACCACACCCTTGGAGCCGTGATCTTCTAGGCGTCAACTGCGAGAATCGGCGTTTGATTTAGACCATGGACGGCCAGCGAGGCTGGAACGCCGGCCTGGTCAGGGTGCTTCCGGTAGTCTGATGCTCCGGTTCCATATTGTCCTCCGCAAGGTGAAATGGGGCGTCAAGGCCACTAGGCCACCTAATCTAATTGGCATTCGCTGCTCAGAGTTCGATCCAATCTCTGAGTGCGCCGCGGGTATTCTCCTCAGCGAATGGACGGGACGCAATACGGCGACATCGCGTGAACCAGATCCTTGAGGACTGGCTCCAAATGCCGTCGGGCAGGCCAATAGGACTGAAGGGAGCAGACTCACGCAGGCTTCGGCCGTGTTTCACGTGAAACATAGTGCGGGGTACGCATCAGTGCGCAGAGTGTGACCGTCACGAAAGTGGAAGCCTGGGTTGATTGATTTACCGTCGTGAGCCGAACTGAACTCAGCTGAGTTCAAGTATGTCGAACTGAATCGCTGCGGCATTGTCGTGCGGCAAGGGCACTCGGATGTAAGGATCAGCATGCACTGACGCCGAAGAAATTTAGTCCGTCCGGCGAGCATGGCCACACCGTACGCCGCATGGCTTGGCGAATCGTCGATGTTCGCATGAATCCATGTTTCGCGATCGCCAATGTTTCACGTGAAACAACAATCCGAATCCGGAAAGGCGAACTCTAGGATGGCGCCGGGGACGTCTGACCGGAATTTACAGCCCACTCTCCCTCATTGATAAGACACTCATCCCTGTACTGGGTCTCCTGGAGCGACTCTGAGCAATCAGTGAAGTTAGGAAACAATTGACGGTTGATGCAATGTGGTTGTGCTTCCACGGGCCAGGTCTTAAAGGCCCGTGGCCACCGCTTCATGGAAGCAGTGGCCACAGGACGGTGTCACTGGTCACATGGGACCGAAGTCCCCTACCTGATTAGGAAAGGACGTCCGCAAATTCCTTTTCGAAGAACTGCTTCGGCCTCGCGCCGATAACAGTGCTCTTCACCTGGCCGTCCTGGAAGAGGTAAACGGCGGGGATGGACGTGATTCCGTACTCGGCGGCGATGGCGGGGTTGTCGTCGACGTTGAGCTTGACGACACTAACCTTCTCGCTGTATTCGACCGAGATCTCGTCGAGGATGGGTCCCAGCTTGCGGCAGGGGCCGCACCATTCAGCCCAGAAGTCCACAATTACTGGCTTGTCGGCGGACAGTACGTCCGCAGCAAAACTTGCATCTGTTACGTCTTTAGCGTTGCTCATAACCTTGTCTCTCTCTTCGAACGGCGGGTACGCGGATTTACGCGTGAAGGTCTGCGAGGTAGTGTTCCACGTCGATCGCGGCAACACATCCGGAACCGGAGGCCGTGATGGCCTGACGGTAGGTGGGATCAACAACATCGCCGGCGGCGAAGACGCCAGGGATGCTGGTCTTGGAACTCCGGCCCTCGACGGCGATGGTACCGGCCGCCGTGATCTCCAGGGAGTCCTTGACCAGGTCGGTGCGGGGGTCGTTTCCGATGGCGACGAAGACGCCGGTGACGGCGAGGTCGGACACGGTGCCGTCCTTCAGGTTCTTGATCTTGAGCCCGGTGACTTTGTCCGATCCGATGACGTCGTCAACGGAGCTGTTCCAGATGAACGAAATCTTGTCGTGGGCCAGAGCACGGTCCGCCATGATCTTGGAAGCTTTGAGTGTGTCGCGGCGGTGCACAACGGTGACGGACTTGGCGAATTTGGTCAGGAAGAGGGCTTCTTCCATGGCCGAGTCTCCTCCGCCGATGACCGCAATGTCCTGGTCCTTGAAAAAGAAACCATCGCAGGTTGCACACCAGCTCACGCCGTGGCCGGAGAGGCGCTTTTCGTTCGGGAGGCCCAACTCACGGTAAGCGGATCCGGTGGACAGGATGATGGCCCGCGCACGGAAGGTCTCGCCGGTACCGATGGTGACAGTCTTGATGTCGCCGTTGAGGTCCAGTGCTGTGACGTCCTCGAACTGGATTTCCGTTCCGAACCGCGCTGCCTGCTTCTCGAAGTTCTCCATGAGGTCCGGCCCCATGATGCCTTCGGGGAAGCCAGGGTAGTTTTCGACGTCGGTGGTGTTCATCAGTTCGCCGCCGGCGGTAACTGATCCGGCCAGAAGCAAGGGCTTCAGGTTGGCGCGCGCCGTGTAGACAGCGGCCGTGTACCCGGCCGGGCCCGAGCCGACGATGATGACATCACGTACTTCGGACGCGGTGTTTTCTGCGTTGCTCACTGAACGGTGAACCTCTTCCTTAGTCGATGCGCCGGCTTTTGCGGCCGGCCACATGGCACAACTGAATCTAGGTGGTGAATATTCCGGGCGTCGCGCGAACGGAGGAACCATCAGCGGTCATAGCCCCGTCATGTGGACGGGACGCCCTTCCAGATTACCGTCTGAAAACAGCTGAGCCGCGTCTGATACTTCGGAGCAATACTCCGGGCAGAACAGACGCGGCTCAACGGGAACGACGCAGGTGTGGTCCTACTGGATCTTGATCTCCGCCAGGCGGATGCCAAAGCCATAGCGGGTCTTCGGGGCGGCCAGCTTGGGAAGCGTCTTGATGGACACGATCACGTACTGTGCCTCCACCGGCTCGGCCAGCGGCATGGTCAGATCTGTTGACGTGAAGCTGTTGGTCCCCACCAGCTTGGCTCCGTCCAATGACGGACGGTCATTGGTGAAGACACTGAGATTGCCGCCCGAGGCCCCGAGCTGAGTCAGGGTGATGGATGAAACCTTCGCCGGATTCTTCAGCTTGACGAACAAGGGCACGCCATCGGTTGCGAGGCCGCCCCAGCCCTCGGTGGCAAATTCCATGTCTGACCAGTAGCTGGCTGCGTTGCCGTCAAACGCCTTCACAAGATCCACGTCGTAGGTGCCTGCGAAGTCAAAATCCCCCTGGCGGGTGATGCTGTCGATGGCAGGCGGTGCCGCCGGCGGTGCGGAGCTCGGGTTAGGGGAAGCCGACCCGGAGTTTGGCTGGGTGGAGCCCGTCGAATTGGAGGTTGGGGCGGCCTGGGGGCCAGATTTGAATAGACTGCCCAGGTTTGTGACC
The DNA here is from genome assembly GCF_023913835.1 of Pseudarthrobacter raffinosi. NCBI lineage: Bacteria > Bacillati > Actinomycetota > Actinomycetes > Micrococcales > Micrococcaceae > Pseudarthrobacter > Pseudarthrobacter raffinosi. The sequence continues at coordinate 51,719 of NZ_JAMXBG010000021.1, forward strand.
GCAAAGACCAGCCCGGCAATCAACATCACGGCGAGCAGCCCGCCAACCAGCCAGCGCATCGAGCGGGGCTCACGCTCGGGCTCGTCGTCATCGTAATAGTCATCCGTCCCGCCGGAAGGCGGTACTGCGGCCGCCGGAGACACTTTCCGGGCAACCGACGGGAAGGCGCCCGCTGCGCGATCGGAGTGTTCCGGCGCTCGGGAGACCACGGGTTCGTCGTAGGATGCGTCCTGGGAGCCGTTGGAATAGTCGTCCTCAGACCACAGGGAGACCTTGGGCGAATCGGATCCGGCACCTGCCTTGGGCTCGGCCGGTCCGGAAACTGGCCGGTTCTCCGCAGCCTGCACCGGTTGCGGCGCAGTGACGTGCTGATGTGCGGCAGTGGCGCCAGCAGCGGCGGCGCCTGCTCTAACGGCCCCGGCCTTAGCAGGGCCCGACGCCGGAAGGACCGCCGGGCGGAGCGGCGGACGGGCCGGAACAACCGGGGGTACAAGCGGCGGAGCAAGCGGTGCGGCGGACCGGAATGGGTCAACCTGGCTGGGGTGATTGTCCGAATAGTTGATATATCCGGCGTCGACGTTCTCTTCGTCGTCGTACGGTTCCGGTTCGTGTGAACGCACCTGGCCGAAAATTTCGCTGCCCAGGGTATCCGTGAAGAACGGCTCGACGTAAGGTGCGTCGGAAGCGACCACGAGGTCCAACAGGTCTGCCGCGGACGTGTGGTTGGTGATGAGGTACGTGGTGGCCTCAGTGACCCCAAGGTCCAGGACCTGGACGTTACCCGGGCGCTCACCAGTAGCCACCTCGCGGGCGCTCTGGGCCACCTGTTCGGTGTTGTCCGGGCCGGCGACCAGAATGCTGACCGGTCGGTTGAGAACCTGGTCCACCCCGTCCAGCACCAGATCCTGGTCGTGTGAGGTCAATACCGTGGCTGTGACCTTGTAGCGGCCGCCGAGTACTGATCCAACGTCGATCGGGTGGGACACTTGTTCCTCCTAGACTGTCCGGGAATGCCGGCGTAGATGATGCCACCGCCGGTCAGAAACAGGCTAAAAGCCAGCCGGCGAGCCGGTCTGCGCTTGCCTGCAACTACCCCTGTTCACTGTCGATCCTAGCCGATCGGCTAGGACCGCCGTGGTCGACAGGCAACCAAAAACCGCGAGAAGATCACTTTTTTCGAGGCCGGCGTGGCCTGAAATGGGGGTTCTGTCCGGCCTGGCCCTGGAACGTGCGCCGGCCGGGAAGGGGAATCTCGTCGCGCAGCAGCCCGCCCCGCGCTGTGCCGGGCACGTCCTCTGCGGGAAGGTATCCCGCGGCGGTTTCAGTGCCCCCGCTAGACACTGCTTCAGTTTCCCCTTGTGCGCCATCAGCTGGCGCCGTAGGCGCTGCCTGGCGCTCCGGTACGGGTCCTGCGCGGAAGGAGGCGGCGTCGAATTCGCCGGAAATCCGGGGAATCAGGCCGGTGTCCACCGCGACCGTGGCGCGTTCCGGCGTCGGACGTTCCGTTCCGGAAACGTCGGCACCCGCAGCCGACGACGGCGTTCCCCCGCCGCCGGACCGTCCCGTGCCGCGTCCCAGCCGTCCCAACAGGGGGCGCATGAGGTCCCGGAGCTCGGCGACGTGGAAGACCTTCAGCAGGAAGACATAGGCAACCAGCATGATGGGTCCGACGACGATAACGGTCACCAGGGCGGCGAGCCGGTCCTTCCAGGCGAAGCCGTCGGCGCTGTAGCTGCCCATCAGCCACAGGGCACCAGCGCCCGCCATCGCAGAACCGAGCGCTGCATAACCCATCCGGATGTAGGAGTTGGCGATCCGCGGCCCGTCGAGGTGGCCCAGGAGCCGGCGCAGGAAATAGGCGCTGATGACCACCGAAAGTATATTGCCCACCATATACAGGAGGGCGATTGCGTAGATGATCTGGCCCACCGGCAGGAACTGGATCCCGAAGGCACCGGCCACATAGACCACGGCAAGCAGCAGTTGGATATGGAACGGCGTGCGGGCGTCCTCATTGGCGTAGAAGACCCGCGACATCATGAAGTTGGCGCTCATGAACGGGGTGCTGAGAGCGAGGATGGTGAGCGTCTGGGCCAGCATGACGCCGTCCTGGCGCGGACCACCGGAAAAGAACATGCCAAGCGGGCCCGCCAGCGCGAAGAGTGCCAGCGCGCCAAAGACGGTGGCCACCGCCATCGTGCGGAGGCCGTGCGAGAGGGCGTCGCGGAGTTCCGCGCGGTTGCCATCCTGCGAAGCGCGGGTCATCCGGTTAAACAGGACAGTGGCGAGCGAGAGCGCAATGATGGAGTGCGGCAGCAGGTACAGCTGGCTGGCCACCTCCAGGACTGCGTTACCGGGCAGCATCTCGGCCGCCGGATCCCCCGCTTCCTTCAGCCGGAGGCGCTCAGCACCGGGAATTGTGGCGATGCGCATGACATACAGGAACGCCAACTGCCCCACGGCGGCCGTCAGGAGCGTCCAAACGCTCAGCCTAGCGGCCTGGCCAAGGCCTACTCCGCGCCAGCCAAACCGGGGCCGGAGACCCAGCCGCAGGCGGATCACCGGGATCAGCAGGATGGCTGTCTGGGCCACCACGCCTATGGTTGAGAAGCCGGCCACAAGCAGGGTCTGGGACGGGCCCCAGTTGTCCAGCGTGTGCGGGTTCATGCGGTTCTCGCCGAAGATCCAGATGAACATGCCCAGGCCGCCAATGGCCACCAGGTTGTTCATGATGGGGGCCCACATGGCAGGCCCGAACGCACCATTGGCGTTGAGGACCTGTGTCAGCAGCGCGTAGAGGCCGTAGAAGAAGATCTGGGGCAGGCACCAGAAGGCGAACGCGACTGCCAGGGCCTTCTGCTGCGGCGAATAACCCTGGGTGGTCAATTCGATGACCCACGGAGCAGCGAGCGTGACCAGCGCGGTGAGGCCCAGCAGTAGGAGCACGGCCAGCGTCAGCAGCCGGCTGATGTAGTCCGCTCCCCTGTCCGGGGCCTTGCTCGCTTTGATGATCTGCGGGACCAGGACGGCGTTGAACACACCACCGGCCACCAGCAGGAAGATCAGGTTGGGCAGGTTGTTGGCATTGATGAACGTGTCGTTAACCGTGGAGCCGAGGCCCAGCGCGGCACCCAGCATCCAGGTCTTGCCGAAGCCCAGGAACCGGGACACCAGGGTGCCAGCAGCCATGATGGCGCTGGACCGGGTTTCACTCGCTGTTCCGCTCGGGGCGGCGGGGCCGGCTTTGTCGGAGGGGGGATTGGTAGCTGACATCGAGTTCATCGTCTCACCCGGACGCTGTTTGTACCGCAACGGACAGGCTATATGCCTGTATAGGCATATACGCAGCTTCGGCGGAGACGGCCTTAGAGGTGTTCTGGCAGGACGTCCCGGGCCAGATCCGCGATGCGCCGCTCGTTGGGGAACGAGAGCTTCCGTGCGAGTTCCTTGATGGGGACCCATGCGACGTCCACGGCTTCGTGGTCCGGATCGTTTTCGATGGTGAGTTCGCCGCCGGTGGCGCGCAGCAGGTAGTGGTGGACGGTTTTGTGGACGCGGTGCCCGCTGACAGTGAACCAGTAGTCGATGCTGCCGAGCGGGGCCAGGATGTCGCCCTCGATGCCGGTTTCCTCGGCAATCTCGCGCACTGCTGCCTGCTCGTTGTCTTCCTTGCCTTCCGGATGGCCCTTGGGAAGGCACCACTCCAGCCGTCCGCCCCTGTTAAGGCGGGCAATGATCGCAACCCTTAGTTCGCCGTCGGACGTGTCCACCACAACGCCGCCGGCGGAAATTTCCTCCACCGTGGGAAGCGAGGCCGGGGCCGAGTGCAAGGCAGGCGCGACGTGGGCACCAATTGCCGACGGCAACGGTGCGTTTGTCCTCCTGCCGGGAGCGCTCGGTACGGGATGGGCCATGGAGTCCACTCTAACGACTCTTGTCCGATCATGATTACCGGAACATGACATCAAAGTGGACTGCGTATGACGCACTTTGAGGGGCTGCAGGCGAATAGGAGCGATCTTGAGGAGATTTTGGCCTGCCAAGCCGCTGGTTTCTGACAAGCTTAAGTAACTATGGCGCACGCACATCACAAGATTGATTCCAACACCGTCGATTTCCAGGTTGACCCGGTGGTCCTGGAGCTCGGGCAGCGCTTTGTCGACGCCGGCCACGAGCTGTCCCTGGTGGGCGGTCCGGTACGGGATCTCTTCCTGGGACGCGCCTCGCCGGACCTGGACTTCACCACGGACGCCACGCCGAGCCAGACAGTTGCCCTGATCAAAAAGTGGGCGGACAACTTCTGGGAGATCGGCCGGGCCTTCGGGACGATCGGGATGCGGAAGGCCGGCTTCCAGATCGAGATCACCACGTACCGGGCCGATGCTTACGATCCGGAGTCGCGCAAGCCCGTGGTGGCCTTCGGCACCTCCCTGACCGACGATCTCCTGCGCCGCGATTTCACGATCAACGCCATGGCCCTGCGGCTCCCGTCGCTTGAACTCATTGATCCGTTCGGCGGCGTCCGGGATCTCAACGCCGCCGTCCTGGCAACGCCCGCTTCACCCGAGGCCTCCTTCTCCGATGATCCCCTCCGTATGATGCGCGCCGCCCGGTTCGCATCGCAGCTGGGCATCTCCGTGCACGACGACGTGCGGCTTGCCATGAGCCAGATGGCCGAGCGGATCAAGATCATCTCGGCTGAACGGGTCCGTGATGAGTTGGTCAAACTCATCTGCGGTGCCCACCCCCGAGTCGGTGTGGACCTGCTCGTGGAAACCGGCCTCGCCGAGTTCGTGCTGCCTGAGGTGTCCGCCCTGCGGCTGGAATCTGACGAGCACCACCGCCACAAGGATGTCTACCAGCACTCCCTTCAGGTCCTGGAACAGGCCGCTGCCCTGGAAACGGACGCCGACGGCGCGTTGCCGGCTCCCGACTTTGTGCTGCGGTTCGCAGCACTGATGCACGACGTCGGCAAGCCGGCTACGCGGCGCTTCGAACCGGGCGGCGCGGTCAGCTTCCGGCACCACGACATGGTGGGATCCAAGCTCACGGCAAAGCGGATGAAGACTCTCCGCTTCGACAACGACACCATCAAGGCCGTGGCCCGGCTGGTGGAGCTGCACATGCGTTTCTACGGTTACGGTGACGCCGGGTGGAGTGATTCGGCCGTCCGCCGCTACGTTACGGACGCCGGCCATCTCCTGGAACGGCTGCACCGGCTGACCCGCTCTGACGTCACCACCCGCAACCAGCGGAAGGCCGAACGGCTCGCCTTCGCCTACGACGACCTGGAAGACCGGATCGCCGTTTTGCGCGAGCAGGAGTCTCTGGACGCGGTCCGGCCCGATCTGGACGGCGCCAAAATCATGGCCATCCTGAACCTCAAGCCTGGTCCCGTGGTGGGCCGTGCCTACAAATTCCTGCTGGAGGAACGGATGGAACACGGACCCCTTCAACCGGACGATGCCGAAGCGAGGCTGCTCGCCTGGTGGGCGGAGCAGCCCGAGGCAGCACCCCCGGTTCCGGAAGCAGCAGAGCCTCCCGCCGCCGTCGAACTTTCCCCGAACGAGGAGTCCAAATGATTAACCCGATGACCGCGCCCCGCCCCCAGCTCTGGATCCTGCGCCACGGCGAGACCGAGTGGTCCAAGAGCGGGCAATACACCGGGCTCACCGACCTGCCCCTGACCGTGGAAGGCGAGCAGCAGGCCGTGGAGGCCCGAAAGGTGCTGGACCAGGTGGACTTCGACCTGGTCCTGACGTCCCCACTGCGCCGCGCGCGGCGCACCGCCGAACTGGCAGGTTACCCTGACGCGCAGCATGAGCCGCTGGCAGTGGAATGGAACTACGGCGACTATGAGGGCATCAGTTCGGACCTGATCCGCAAGGACAACCCGGATTACCTGATCTGGACGCATGGTGTGCCCAACGGCGAGACCCTGGACGAAGTGGCAGCCCGCGCCGACAAGATTGTGGCCAGTGTGCTGGAATCCGGCCTGGACAACGTGCTGATCGTGGCGCACGGGCACTTCTCCCGGATCCTCACCGCGCGCTGGCTGGAACTGCCGCCCGCCGAAGGCCGCCATTTCATCCTGGGAACCGCGAAAGTCTGCACGCTCGGCTGGGATAAGCGGACACCGGCCATTGTCCGCTGGGGACTCTAACGGCGCATTCATAAACTTTCTTGAAAAACTTTGCTAATTAAGTGGCGCATTGCTCTATTCGTAGGGTAATTTTATTCCTGACCCCAGAGCGTCTTTGCCGGGGTCGCGGCGCGCGTTGTCCGGCTAGTCAGCCGAGGCGGCGGAATAACGGAAAAGGAGGTTGGGAAAAATGATTACTTTGACTAGCGGATGGAAGATGACCATCACCGCGAACCCGGCCTCTGCTGCTTTTGCGCGCCGTCTTAACGGAGTGTCTGCCTCCTAACCTTCTTGCAACTGATGACGCCCCCGCGGCGGCGTCACTTGCAACGAGGTATATCCAGGCCACTTCCTTCTCGGATGGCTCGCGCTAGTGGCTCGCTCTAGGCGACGCCTGCTGGAAGTCTCCTGTCGGCGCAGCTTCAGGGCTGGTCCTCGCGGCGACGCGGCATCCCCATAGTTCGGAACTCAGCTTCTTTGTTGGGGTCTGCACCCGCCGCTGCAAGTAGGGTCCTTCTTCGCATTTGCGAACAATTCATAAATACCGGGCATTTCCCTGCCTAATTATGCCGTTATTGCTCTGGCACTAAATGGCCTTAATTGTCATGCCCAATTTTACGCCGAAAGGAGGTGACCACCATGATCAAGAGAATCAAGAAAGCATTGTTCTCCCTGCGGCGGCCTGTCCGGAATGATCGTCCTTTCCGGGATGGCCGCCGGGAATTCAACGGGCAGCTCCTGGACCGGCGGCGCGAAGAGGTTTTCGTCCTGTTGCACCAGCAGATGGGCGGTATGAACTGAAGGCTAGTGCCGGATATCAAGTCCGGTCCGGCGGGGCAGCGTCCCGGGTAAGCTCTCAGACATGCAGGAGACGAAGCCACCGGCGCACCCACGGCGCGCCCGCTTGGTTGTTCCGAGCCGCAGCGACCTGCTGCTGAAGAACTTCACGGAACTGATCGGCGGGCCGATGGGTGCCCGGTCGGCGCCCGGCCTCGTCTCCCCCGGCGTTTTTACCGTGGAACGTGTCCTGATCATCTTGACCGTCGTGGCGGCGCTGGCCAGCCTCGCCATCAAGGGCTACTGCCGGGCCAATGGCTGGTCGAGCCCCGGCCAGTTCTATTCCACGTGCTATTCCGACTTCCCGGAATTCTTCCGCAACCGAGGCCTGGGGGACGGCACGTTCCCGGTCCTGAGCCCGGGATCTCTCTTTGAAGACCCCGTCCTGATGGGACTCATTGCCGGGGTGACTGCCTGGATGGTCCCGGGCCAGGGCATCAGTGACGCGCGGATTCTTGGCTACTTCGACGTTAATGCCACTCTGGTTGCAGCCGTATGGATTATCACCGTGCTGGCTACGGCCCGGATCTCACAGCGGCGCCCCTGGGATGCGGCCATGGTGGCGCTGGCACCTGGCATCGTGCTGGCCGGAACCATCAACTGGGACATGTGGGCCGTGGCGTTGTTGGCGCTGGGGATGCTGTGTTTTTCGCGGGAAAGGCTGGTCCTCGCCGGCACCCTGATCGGCCTCGCCTCAGCGACGAAGCCCTATGCCGCCCTGATTCTCGGAGCCGTTCTGCTGCTGGCCCTGCGGACCGGGCGGATCCGCGCGTTCGTGGTTACGGCCGTTGCCGGCGCCGCGGCCTGGCTGGCCATTAACGTGCCTGTTGCGGTCTCCAACCCGTCCGGCTGGGGGTACTTCTTCAGGTTCACCGAGACGAGGGAAGCCGGCTACGGGTCGTTATGGTTCGCGTACAACCTGGTGGCCCGGCGCCTGCGCTGGCCGGTGCTGGATCCCGCAACCATCAACTGGCTGGCCCTGGCTGTGTTCCTGCTGGCCTGCACCATGATTGCCGCGGTGGCGCTGACAGCAGCACGCCGGCCGCGGCTGGCCCAGTTGGCGTTCCTCATCGTGGGTGCTTTTGTCCTGACCAGCAAGGTCTATTCGCCACAGCATGTCCTGTGGCTCATCCCGCTGTTGGCGCTGGCCCGGCCGCGGTGGCGGGATTTTCTCATTTGGCAGGGCGTTGAAGGCCTGCACTGGGCAGCCGTCTGGATGTACCTGGGCCAGGTGGCCAGCCAGGGCCCGACCCAGCACAATATTGACATGCCCTACTACGTCCTGGCCGTGGCAGCACATATGCTTGCAACGGCATATTTGATGTTTCGGGTTGTATGGGACATCTACGATCCGGACTACGATCCCGTCCGCCGCCATCGCCTCGATGATCCACAGGGAGGGCCGTTCGACGGGCTCCCGGACTGGTTGCGGTTCAGCCCCCGCCATCCCTCGCACGCGGTGCTCCCTTGGCGGGCGAAACACCATGCCTGACGTCGCCGTCGTCGGGTCCGGACCCAACGGTCTGGCTGCAGCCGCCGTAATGGCGCGCGCCGGCCTCTCCGTCGAAGTCCACGAGGCGGCGGACACCATCGGAGGCGGTACCCGCACCGCCGAACTGATGCAGCCGGGGCACCTCCATGACATCTGCTCGGCCGTGCATCCCATGGCGCTGGCATCACCCTTCTTCCGCGACTTCGAGCTGGCACGCCGGATAGACCTGGTGGTCCCGGAGCTTTCATTCGGATCACCGCTCGACGGCGGACGGGCGGCCCTCGGATATCACAGCCTCGAACGGACGGTCCAAGGCCTGGGCCGGGACGGCGACGCCTACCGCCGGCTTCTTGGCCCGCTGGTTGACCGCATTGACGGCGTGATGGATCTGACGCAGCACCAGCTGATGAGGATCCCCCGGGATCCCCTGGCGGCGGCGCTTTTCGGGCTGCGGACACTGGAGCAGGGATCGCGGCTGTGGAACGCGCGGTTCCACGAGGACCTTGCGCCCGCACTGCTCAGCGGCGTGGCCGCCCATGCGGTTTCGCAGCTGCCCTCGCTGGCCTCTGCAGGCGCCGGGCTCATGCTCACCGCACTGGCTCACGCCCAAGGCTGGCCGATTCCGCTGGGCGGATCGGCCTCCATTGCGGCCGCGCTGGAGGCCGACATCCGTGCCCACGGCGGGGTGATCCATACGGGGGCGACGATCGAGAGCCTCCAACAACTCCGCGGCGCGCGGGCCACTCTGCTGGACGTGGCCCCACGGGGCCTGCTGAACATTGCAGGCGACAGCCTCCCGGCCAGGTACCGGCAAGCCCTGGAGGGGTTCCGCTATGGGAATGGTTCCTGCAAAGTGGACTTCATCCTGTCCGGACCCGTTCCGTGGGCAGCAAAGGAACTGGGGGACGCCGGAACGGTGCACGTCGGCGGCACGCGTGCTGAACTTGCCCGTGCCGAGAACGAAGTATCCGCCGGGAAACACCCGGAACGCCCTTACGTCCTGGTGGCCCAGCCATCACGGTTCGACACGGGCCGGGCGCCGGCCGGCCGGCAGATCCTGTGGGCATACTGCCATGTGCCTGCCGGATCAACCCGCGACATGGGCGAGGCCGTCACCGCGCAGCTGGAGCGCTTCGCGCCCGGGTTCCGGGATGTGGTGATGCAGGCCCGGGTGACTACTGCGGCGGAACTGGCCAGCTACAACCGGAACTACGTGGGCGGGGACTTCAGTGCCGGCATCATGGATGTGCGCGGACTTATCCAGCGCCCTGTGGTTTCCAGCGTTCCATGGCGGACGCCGGTGCCCGGCGTGTATCTCTGTTCCTCCTCTACGCCGCCCGGCCCTGGGGTAACGGGCATGCCAGGGTTCTTCGCCGCGAAACATGCCCTTAAGGACATATTTGGTCTTGGGGTCCCTTCGCTCGGCCTCTGAACCCCGCCTCTATCCCGGCGCGAATGGACACTTAAGCCCCTGGCAGCGGTCCTCAAGTGTCCTTTCGCGCAAATCATTGGGGCGCCAAGTGTCCGTTCGCGCGGGATGGGTGACAGCAAGCGCGTTCCAAATCGGGGCATAATAGCGCCGTGGGGAACTCAAAGAAACTATCGCTTGCCATAGCTGGACTCATCCTCGGCGCCTCCTTGGTTGCCTGCGACGACGGCAGAGGGGGTGCCGAAAGCGCGGCCAAGCAGTTTGCGTCCGCTCTTTCCACGCTCGACGTCGGCTCGGTCGCCTTTGATGGCAAGGACTCCCGGGTGGCCAAGCAACAGGTCCAGGACGTTTTCAAGGCCCTGGAGCCGGACAAGCCCACAGTGGCGACCGGCGAGCTCACCCTGGACGGCGACACTGCAACCGTCCCGCTGGACTACACCTGGAAAATCGGCACCGGCGAGTGGAAATACACGGTCTCCGCAGAGTTCACGAAGTCAGGGGACAAATGGTTCGCGGTCTGGAACCCGGCAGCTCTGCTCCCCGGACTCGCCGACAACGAAATCCTCAGCAAGGGCACCCAGTCGCCGCAACGCGCCGACATCCTGGGCGCAGGTGACGCGAAGCTGGTCACGTACCGTCCCGTGGTCAACGTGGGGATCGACAGACTGCTTCTGGGATCCGCGGACGCCGCCACGTCAGCCACCAAACTGGCCGAACTGGTGGGCGTGGATCCCGCCGCCTACGCCCAACAGGTTGCGGCCTCCGGCGCCGAGGCGTTCGTCCGGGCCATCACTCTCCGTGATGAGGGCCGCACCGTCACGGACGCGCAGATCACGGCCATTCCCGGTGCCCGCGCCATCCCGGAAGCCCAGCCGCTGGCACCCAGCCGCACATTCGCAAGGGCAGTCCTCGGCACCGTCGGCGAGGCCACGGCCGAGCAGATCGAGGCGTCCGACGGCGTCCTGACCGCCGGCGACGTGACTGGCATCGGCGGGCTCCAGCAGCAGTACGACGCGCAGCTCCGCGGCACAGACGCCGTGGTGATCCGTGCCCAGCGGGCCGACCTGACCCGCGAACAGATCCAGGCCGCCGGAACGGATCCCCGCAGGGTGGTCTTCGAGATGGCCCCGACACCGGGCACGCCGCTGAAAACCACCCTTGATCCGAACCTCCAGTCACTCGCCGAGAGCACCCTTGCCGGTGTAGGTCCGGCGTCGGCCATCGTGGCGCTCCGCCCCTCCACGGGGGCCGTTCTCGCCGCGGCCTCAGGCCCGGGAAGCAACGGCTACAACACGGCCATGCTGGGCCAGTACGCGCCCGGGTCAACCTTCAAGATCGTCGATTCGCTTGCCATGCTCCGCAACGGCCTGACGCCCGATTCGAAGGTGGAATGCACACCCACCCTTACCGTGGACGGCCGGACGTTCAAGAACGCGGAAGGTTACCCGGAAACGTCTCTGGGGTCCGTGGCACTCCGCGATGCCTTTGCCCACTCGTGCAACACGGCGTTCATCGCTGCGCGCGACACAGTCACTCAGGCCCAGCTCGAGGCTGCTGCCGTCGCCATGGGCGTGGCGGTGGAGGCCCCCGCGCTGGGCGCCGCGGCCTTCCTGGGGTCCGTTCCGGGCGACGCGGCGGGCACCGAACATGCCGCCTCGATGATCGGCCAGGGCAAGGTGCTCCTGTCCCCGCTGGCAGCGGCCATCATGGCCGGTTCCGTGGGCAAGGGATCCCCCGTCTCACCGCAGCTGGTCCTGAACCCCGACGCCGGGGCTGCCGCGGCAGACACCTCCGACGAGACGACCGCGGAGGGCGCGTCGCCGTCGTCGACCGTTACGCCGGAGGCACCGTCCAAGGCGTCCGGCCAGCCCATCACCGCCGCCGAGGCCGCGGCGCTGTCCGACATGATGCGGGCTGTAGTCACGTCCGGCCACGCGGGTTTCCTGTCCACCGTTCCGGGCGCGTCGGTGGGCGCCAAGACCGGCACGGCGGAGTTCGGCAAGGAGAACCCGCCCAAGACGCACGCCTGGATTGTGGCCGTCCACGGTGACATGGCGGTGGCCGTGTTCGTCGAGGACGGCGGCCTCGGAGCCACCACGTCCGGGCCGCTGCTCAAGCAGTTCCTGACCGCCGCCGGCTAGGTCCCCCAGTTTTGTCTAGATAATGCGCGCCGAACTGCCTCGAAGGCCGATTATCTGGACAAAAACCCGGGTAGGGCGGGCGTGGGAAGATTGATGGCGTGGCCCACATAGACATTTCCGGCATTGACTACTTCCTCTCCGATGGCACCCAGCTGCTCAACGGCGTGACTTTCAAGGTCCCGGACGGTACCAAAACCGCCCTGATCGGCCCCAACGGCACGGGCAAGACCACCCTCTTCCGGATCATTTCCGGCGACCTCGTACCGGACGAAGGTGTGATCGGGCGCTCCGGAAACATGGGCATCATGCGCCAGTTCGTGGGCCAGGTCCGGGACGATTCCACCGTCCGAGATCTGCTGGTATCCGCCGCTCCGCCGGCCCTGGCCGCCGCGGCCAGGGAGGTGGACGAGGCCGAGCTCGCGATGGTGGAGCAAGACAACGAGCCCAGCCAGATGCGGTACGCGCAGGCCATCGTGGACTGGGGAGATGCCGGCGGTTATGACGTGGAGACTGTCTGGGACGAGGTCTGCATGGCCGCGCTGGGACTGCCCTTTGACCGCGCACAGCACCGCCCGGCGTCGAGCCTTTCCGGCGGCGAGCAGAAGCGGCTGGTGCTGGAGGCCCTGTTTGCCGGACCTGACCAACTCCTGCTCCTGGACGAGCCGGACAACTACCTCGATGTGCCCGGCAAGCGCTGGCTTGAGGACAAGCTCAACGAGTCCAAAAAGACTGTCTTCTTCATCAGCCACGACCGCGAGCTGCTCAACAATGCCGCCGGCCGCATCGTGACCCTTGAGCCGGGCATCAACGGAGCCGGCGCCTGGGTGCACGGCGGCGGCTTTGGCTCCTACGTGGACGCCCGCGCTGACCGGAACGCCCGCTTCGAGGAGCTCCGCAAGCGCTGGGACGAGGAGCACGTGAAGCTCAAAGAACTCGTCAATATGTACAAAAACAAGGCCGCCTTCCGCTCCGACATGGCCAACCGCTACCAGGCCGCCCAGACTCGCCTGGCCAAGTTCCTCGAGGCCGGCCCGCCGGAAGCATTGCCGATCGAGCAGAATGTGCGCATGCGCCTGAAGGGTGGCCGGACCGCCAAGCGGGCCGTTGTGGCTGAGAAACTGGAACTGACCGGGCTGATGAAGCCGTTCTCCACCGAGGTGTGGTTCGGGGACCGCGTGGGTGTGCTCGGCTCCAACGGCTCCGGCAAGAGCCACTTCCTGCGCCTGCTCGCCACGGGCGGGACGGACCCGGAACGGGAGCACCTTCCCGTGTCCGACGTCGATATTGCTGAAGTGCCGCACGAGGGGACCGTGAAACTCGGCGCCCGTATCCGGCCCGGCTTCTTCGCCCAGACCCACGTCCGGCCCGACCTCCTGGGCAAGACCCTGCTGGAGATCCTGCACCGCGGCGACGAGCACCGGTCCGGCCTGGGCCGGGAGGCAGCCGCCGGCGCATTGGACGGCTACGGCCTGGCGTCGCAGTCGGAGCAGAAGTACGAATCGCTCTCTGGCGGCCAGCAGGCGCGGTTCCAGATCCTGCTGCTACAGCTCTCCGGCGCCACGCTCCTGCTGTTGGATGAGCCCACGGACAACCTGGACCTGCATTCGGCCGAGGCACTGGAAAAAGCCATCGACCACTTCGAGGGAACCGTCCTGGCAGTCACCCACGACCGCTGGTTCGCCCGCACCTTCGACCGGTTCCTGGTGTTCGGTTCCGACGGCCGCGTCTACGAATCCGCCGAGCCTGTGTGGGACGAAAAGCGGGTTGAGCGCGCCCGCTGACGCTCTCTCACTTCCTGCAGGTTTCCGGCCGACGCTCTCTCACTTTCTTGAGGAGAGTGAGAGAGCGTTGGTGATTTTCCTGCGTTAAGTGAGAGAGCGTCGGGTGGTGCTCTGTGCATATGATCATAAATTGCTATCATATGAGCATGAAGACTGAAGAGCGGCACCGCCTGATCGGGGAGCTGCTTCGCCACCAGGCCGAAGTCTCGGTGGAAGAGCTGACCCAGGCGTGCGACGCATCGGGCGCCACCATCCGCCGCGACCTCGAGCTGCTCGCATCGCATGGAGTGCTGCGTCGGGTCCATGGCGGTGCCAGGAGCCTCATTGCCGGCGGCGAAAACCCGGGCTACGGCCAGCGCGAACTCGAAGACCAGGGCGTGAAGGCCAGGATCGCCGCCGCCGTGGCAGGCCTGCTGGGAGATCGCGAACACGTGTGGCTGGACAGCGGCACCACAGCCACGGAAATTGCCCGCGTCCTCCGTGGGCGCGAACTGACGCTGATGCCCATGTCCATGCGCTCCCTGACGACGGTCACCGACGACGACCCGCATGCCGGCCAGCGTCCCGCCCTGCTGCTCCCGGGCGGAAGCCTGGTTCCCGGCGAGCTCTCCTTCCGCGGCCCGCTCGCGGAAGCCAATATCCGGTCCCTGCGCTTCGACACGGCGGTGGTCACCCCCTGCGCCCTGAACCTCAGGGACGGTCTCCTGGCCCATGATTTGGAGGACGCCGCAGTGAAGCGGGCCGGACTCGAATCCGCGGCGCGGGTGATTGTTGCCTGCGCCGGCGCCAAATGGAATGCCACCGCGATGGCCCTGGTTGCCCCCTTGGACGCAGTGAACGTGATAGTTACGGACAAAGACCTGAGTGCGGACGAACTCGCACACCTCAACAAGATCTCGGTGGAAGTAGTCAAAGCATGAGCATCAACACCAGCACGACGGCCGGACCGTCCCTCAGGGCAGCAGCCGCCGCCACTTTTGTGGTCTTTGGAATCAACGGCTTCGTCTTTGCCAGCTGGGCCGCCAGGATCCCCGCCGTCACCGAGACGCTGCACCTGACCTCCGGCCAGATGGGCACGCTTCTGCTGTGCATCGCCGTCGGCTCACTGCTGGCCCTTCCGACGGCGGGACTTGTGGTGGGGAGGATCGGCACCGCCAACGCGGTGCGGGCAGGCGCCCTGCTGTCAGCCCTGGCCGGGGTAGGCATTGCCCTTTCCCTGTCGGCGGAATCGGTCCCGGGCACTGCCGTTTCGCTGTTCTTCTTCGGCATCGGCGTCGGGCTGTGGGACGTTTCCCAAAACATTGAAGGGGCGGACGTTGAGCACAAGCTTCGGCGCACCATCATGCCGCAGTTCCATGCGGCCTTCAGCGGCGGGGCCTTTGTGGGGGCGCTGATTGGTGCGGGCCTGTCAACGCTCGGCGTCGGCCTGCCGTTGCACCTGCTGGTCATCGCCGGTGTGGTGGTGGTTGTAGCCCTCGTGGCGCCCCGCTATTTCCTCCCCCACGCGGCCCAGGCCGCTCCGGTCGAGGGTGAACCGACGGCTGTGAAGGGGCCATCGGCCTGGCGTGACAGCCGCACCCTGCTGATAGGCGTTGTGGTCCTGGGCGCAACACTCACCGAAGGCGCCGGAAACGACTGGATCGCCAAGGCCACTGTTGACGGGCTGGGCAGTTCGGAATCCACCGGTGCCCTAATGTTCGCCTTGTTTGTCCTGGCAATGACGGCGATGCGGCTCTTCGGCGGCCGTGTGATCGACACCTACGGCCGCGTTGCAGTGCTCCGGGCCAGCATGGCCGCGGCCACGGCGGGTCTGTGCCTGTTTGTGCTCGCGGGGAACATCTGGCTGGCCGGGGTTGGTGCTGCACTGTGGGGCGTGGGCTCAGCGCTGGCCTTCCCCATGGGAATGTCAGCCGCCGCCGACGATCCGAAGCATGCGGCCGCCAGGGTTTCGGTTGTATCCACCCTGGGGTATGTTTCCTTCCTGGCCGGCCCGCCGTTGCTTGGCTACCTGGGCGACCTCACGGGAATCCATCTGGCACTGCTCGCGATCCTCGCCCCGATCCTGGTGGCACTGCTCCTTGCCGGCGCCGCGAGGCCATTGGCCTCCAAGCCCCAGTTCTCCAAGGTCCTGCCCTCCAAGTAGGGAACCCACCGGTTATAGGGTGGGGAGATGTACAGACTGTGGCGCAATGGACCGGGCTGGATCAGCCGCTTTGATCGGCATCTAGTCCGCGGCGTGTCGTCGTTCCCGGGTGGAAACCACGATGAGTTTTTCCGGCGCCTCTCCGCCTCCGCCACCCACGGCAAGCTGTGGATCGGGGCAGCGGCGATCATGGCCGCCTTCCCCGGCAGGCCCCGCCGGGCTGCCCAGCACGGGCTGATCGCCCAAGCGGTGGCATCGGCGGTGACCAACGTGGTGTTCAAGACCCTGTTGCCGCGGGCACGCCCGCTCCCTGAGCATCTGCCGGTTTTCCGGTTCGTCCATCCGCAGCCCACCAGCTCGTCGATGCCATCGGGGCATTCGGCCTCCGCTATCGCCTTCGCGCTCGGCGCCGGCCTGGTCAAGCCGGTTGTCGGTGCGGCACTTGCGCCGGCGGCGCTGGGGGTGGCCTACTCCCGCGTCCACACGGGGGCCCACTGGCCCTCGGATGTGTTCTTCGGTTCGGCGATCGGCGCAGGGGCGGCGCTGGTGACCCGTAAGTGGTGGCCCGTCCGCCCACCGTTTCCCGGAGTATCGCGCACCGCAACCCAAGCCCCGGAGCTGCCGGGCGGTGAAGGTCTCAGCATCGTGGTGAATACACTGGGCGGCTCCTTCACGGAACAAACGGCAGGCGCACTTCAGGAAGTATTCCCGAAGGCGCATATAAAAACGGTAGAGCTGGGAGAGAGCCTGGAGGAGGCCATACAGGCCGCCGTCTCCCGCCCGGGTACCCGCGCCCTGGGCGTGTGGGGCGGCGACGGTACCGTTGGCACCGCCGCCGCAGCCGCCGTCGAACGTTCCCTTCCGTTGCTGGTGCTCCCGGGCGGAACGCTCAACCACTTCGCGCGGGACACAGGGACTGCCAACCTGAAGGACGCTGTGGCAGCCGCGGCCGCGGGTGAAGCCGCGCGGGCCGACGTCGGCATGGTGACCGTCGAGCGCGGGCTGGCGGGCAACCCGGAAACGGCTGACCTGGTCATGCTGAACACGGCAAGCATTGGCCTGTACCCCAACCTGGTCCGGCGCAGGGAGCAGTTGCAGCCGGCCCTCGGCAAACCGCTGGCCGGCGTGGTGGCAATGTTCCGGACGTTCGCCGCGGGAACACCCACCACCCTGACCGTGGACGGTGTCCGGCACAAACTCTGGATCGCGTACATCGGACGTGGGCGCTATTACCCCCGGGACCACGCGCCCCTGTCGCGGCCGGTGCTGGACGATGGCGTCCTGGATGTCCGCATGATCACCGCCGACGAATCCTTTGCCCGGCTCCGGCTCCTGTGGTCGGTGCTGACCGGCACGGTGGCGACCTCCCGGATCACCCATCTGCGGGAGGCAACCGAGGTCCGGATTGAGTCGGAGGGCTCCCCCCTGGCACTGGCGGTCGACGGCGAGGCGCTGGCGGGCGTGCGCAGCGTCCGGATCCGGGTGGAACCGCGTGCCCTGACGTACTACTCGCCCCGCACCTAAGGCGCCTGCGCCCCCTGAGGGGACCCCTGATCATCCGTGCGGACTACCCTGATTCGACCCTGAATCATCCCTGAGACAGGCGAAATCCGGCCGAGCCGTCGGTAGCGTGGAGCGTACACACGAAAACTTCGCCGCATCCCGCAGCCACCAGGCTGCTGTTCTAAGGAACCTTTCCATGATTGAGGCAACAGGCCTGTCAAAGGTCTACGGCAGCAAAACGGCGGTTGACGGCGTCAGCTTCACCGTCAAAGCAGGGCAGGTAACGGGCTTCCTGGGCCCGAACGGTGCCGGCAAATCCACCACCATGCGCATGATCATGGGACTGGACCGGCCGACGTCGGGCACGGTCACCGTCAACCGCCTGCACTACGCCGATCACAAGGCCCCCCTGCACCAGGTGGGTGCGCTGCTGGACGCCAAGGCAGTCCACACCAGCCGCAGCGCCTACAACCACCTGCGGGCCATGGCGGCGACGCACAACATTCCCACTTCCCGGGTGCATGAAGTCATCGAAATGACCGGCCTGGAGGCAGTGGCGCGGAAAAAGGCAGGCGGTTTCTCGCTGGGCATGGGGCAGCGCCTGGGCATTGCCAACGCGCTCCTTGGCGACCCGCAGACCCTGATCCTGGATGAGCCGGTCAACGGCCTCGATCCGGAAGGTGTGTTGTGGGTCCGCAACCTGGTCCGCTACCTCGCCGGGCAGGGCAAGACCGTCTTCCTGTCCTCACACCTCATGAGCGAAATGGCCCAGACGGCAGACCACCTGATCGTGATCGGCCGCGGCAAAATCATTGCGGACGCCCCCGTGCAGGACATCATTGCGGGCACCCGCCAGGTCAAAACCCTGGTCCGCACATCCGCAGCCACCCAGCTGTCAGCCCTGCTGTCCGGCGATGGCGTGACCGTGGACCAGGGCCAGCCCGAAACCCTGGAAGTAACAGGCCTGGACGCACGCCAGATCGCCCAGGTGGCACTGGACAACCGGGTGCTCGTCTACGAACTCACCCCGCAGCAGTCGTCTCTGGAAGACGCCTACTTCGACCTCACCAAGGACGAAGTGGAATACCACTCACACCTGACCGGTGGACCCGCCGGCGAGTTCGCCCCGGAAACCGCCTCGGCAACGGCAGGAATGTAAGGACGATGACCACCATGACTGAAACCCAAACTTCCCGGGTCCGTTCCACCGCTGGTACCAAGGGCGTGACCTTCGCCGGTGTGCTGCGGTCCGAATGGATCAAGCTGTTCTCCCTGATGTCCACGCGCATCCTGCTGCTCCTGACCCTGGTGGCGATTATCGGCGTCGGGGCCCTCGCGGTCCTGATCCGGTTCTCCTTCCTGGACGAAATGGCACAGCAGGCCCGGGACCAGGGCCAGACCCTGACGCCGGAAATGATGTCGCAGACTTTCCCGCCAGGATCAGGCTTTGACCTGTACAACCTGCCCAATGCAGGCCTGCAGATCGGCATCCTGGTGCTGGGCTCGCTGGCTGTCCTGTTCATCTCCTCCGAGTACGCCACGGGAATGATCCGTTCCACCATGAACGCCGTCCCGCGCCGCACACCGGCCTTTGTGGCCAAGGCAATCCTGCTCGCCGTGATCTCCTACGTCATCACCACCATCGCCGCCGTGGCCACGTTCCTGATCGCCATGCCGGTCTTCCAGGGACTGGGCTTGGACCTGGACTGGTCCACGGACGGGGTGCTGTACAGCGTCTTCACGGGCGGCCTCTACGTTGCCGGGGTGGCCCTGATCGGCCTGTCGCTCGGCGCACTGCTGCGCAACTCCGCGGGCGGAATCACCGTGCTGGTGGGCCTGTTCTTCGTCCTGTCCATTGCGGCGAGTTTTATGACCTTCATCCCCGGTGACTTCTGGAAGTATGTGCCCCAGTACCTCCCCAGCGACGCCGGCGGACGGTTCCTGTCCATTGGTCACACCGACGGCGTCATCGATCCCTGGCAGGGCGGCCTGATATTCCTGGGCTACGTTCTGCTGTTCCTGGTACCGGCCATGATCGTGCTCAAGAAACGCGACGTCTAGGCGGACACTAGGCTCAGAGCATGAATGAAGCGGCACTCGTGAGGGACGTGCCGGCCAGCCAGGCCGACGCGTCCCTTGCCGAGATCACGGCCAAGCGCCGCGGCCTGCTCCGGCGCTACCTATACCAGCATCCCCGGGTGATGGACGGTGTGGTGGTGTTCAGCTACGCGCTTCTGGTGGCGCCGACCGTGGTGGACGCGATCATCTCCGGCGCCTGGCTGGCGGCGGCGCTCCTCTTCGTGGTCGCCGGGGCCCTGTTCTTCCGGCGTTCCCACCCCGTGGCGTTGGCTGCCTTCGTCGCGGTGATGGAAGTGGCCGTCACGCTGCTGCACCCGTGGGGCTCCAATGTCTCGGCGGGCCTGTGGTTCTCGCTGTATGCCGTGGCCGTGGTGCACACGCGCCGGTTCGCGCTGGTGGCCATGGCCGCCGCCACGGCGCCGCTGGCCCTGCTGTACCTGCTGGCCGCCGTCGGTCCCATGGAGAATTCCTTCGTCCACGATGCCGACGGCAATCCCGGCGACTTCCACCTCCTGACCAGCATCGCCACCGGCGCCACCATCGCCCTGTCCAACGTCATCGCCACCGGGATCGGCATCTCGGTGCGGCAACGGCGGGAGCACGAGCAGGAGATCGCCGCGTGGGCGGCGCGGACGGCCAGCCTGGCGTCCGTCAACGAACGCAACCGGATCGCCCGCGAAATGCACGACGTCGTGGCGCACTCACTGACTGTGATGGTCAGCCTCTCCGATGGCGCCGCCGTCGTGGTCCGGAAAAGCCCCGACCGCGCCGGGGAAGTGCTTGGTGAACTGTCGCGGACCGGCCGGACCGCCCTGGCGGACATGCGGCGAGTCCTGGGCGTACTCCGGGACGACGCCGGCGGGACCGCGCCACGGCAGCCGCTCGCTTCCGGCGACAGCCTGGCGAAGCTCCTGGAGGGCTTCCGCACCGCGGGCCTGCCGCTGCACTACTCGCACACAGGCCCGGCGCTGCCCGACGACGCGGCCTTCCAGCTGACGGTCTACAGGATTGTTCAGGAGTCACTGACGAATGTGCTCCGCTATGGCCGGTCGCTGGGGCGTGGGGACGTGGGGATCGTCCGGGCCGGCTCCACGGTCACCATTGAAGTGCTCGACGACGGCGCGGGAGTCCCGGGTCCGGGCACCTCCGACGGCGGCGGGCCGGGTTCAGGACTCCCAGGCGCCGGCGTCGGGCCCGGTTCCGGCCAGGGGCTGGCGGGGATGCCGAACGGGCGCGCATCTACGCAGGCACCGTGGTGGCCGGGCGGCGCGGCCGCGGCTGGCGCGTATGTGCCGTCCTGACCTGGCCGGCCGACGAGCCCGCGGAAACCCCACAACCGTTCATCTCAACTGCAAGGCACACGTGACTGAAACCCAACCCATAACCGTCCTGCTGGTTGATGACCAGCCGCTGCTGAGGATGGGGTTCCGCCTCATCCTCGAGGGCGAGGAAGACCTGCATATTGTGGGCGAGGCCTCCGACGGTGCCGAGGCGGTCCGGCTGGTCCGCGACCTCAAACCCGACGTGGTGCTGATGGACGTCCGGATGCCCGTGCTGGACGGTATCGAGGCAACCCGCGCCATCACGGCCTCCGGATCCTGCGCCCGGATCATTATCCTCACCACCTTCGATGTGGACGAATATGCGTTTGCCGGGCTCCAGGCAGGCGCGTCCGCCTTCCTCCTCAAGGACGTGGCGCCGTCGGACCTGGTCAATGCCGTCCGGGTGGTGGCCAGCGGGGATGCCGTGGTGGCCCCGCGTGTTACGCAGCGGCTGCTGGAGACCTATGTCCGCGGTGCAGCCGTGCCGGCCCCGTCCGCCGCGCCGCGGGATTCCCTGCTCGAAGACCTGACGCCGCGCGAAACAGAAATGCTCGAAGCCATGGCGGAGGGCCTTTCCAATGCCGAGATCGCGCACCGGTATTTCCTCTCCGAAGCAACGGTGAAGACCCACGTCCGCCGGATCCTCACCAAGCTCCACCTGCGCGACCGGGTCCAGGCAGTTGTTTACGCCTACGAGACAGGCCTGGTGGTCCCCAGCAATCCGGATTACTGACGCTGGCGCGGCCTACTGACGCACAGGTTCTGCACAGGAAGGGCCTATGCAGGGGATAGGCGGGGCGCGTTGGATGGAGCCATGAGCAACCACCTTCCCCACCCCAACCACGACCGAGGCCTTGAGTTTGATCTGTCCACCATGATCAGCCGCCGTTCCCTCGGAATGTTCCTCGGCGCCGGCGGTGCGGCAGTCGCTTTGGCAGCTTGCACGCCCGGCGGGTCAGGCACCACAGCCGGGACGTCGACGTCGGCCGCCACTGCCACAGCCACCGCAAGCGCCGCCACTACGACGGCGACACCCGCCGCCAGCCCCACGCTCACCCGGGCGATCGCGGAGTGCGGCGTGGAGATTCCGCAGGAAACTGCAGGTCCTTACCCCGGTGACGGCTCCAACGGCCCCAACGTCCTGGCAGCCTCCGGGGTGGTGCGGCAGGACATCACCTCAAGCTTCGGAACCGGGTCTGCTTCGGCTGAAGGCGTGCCGCTGACGTTCACCCTGACCCTGCTGGACAACGCCAACGGCTGTGTACCCCTGGCCGGCGCGGCCGTTTACGCCTGGCACTGCGACCGGGACGGCAGGTACTCCATGTACGATTCCGGACTCGCAAACGAAAACTACCTCCGCGGCGTCCAGGAAGCGGACGCCAGCGGCCAGGTCACCTTCACGTCCATTTTCCCCGGAGCCTATCCCGGCCGCTGGCCGCACATCCACTTCGAGGTGTTCGAGTCCATGAGCAACGCCACCGCCGCCGGACAGGTGCTGGCGGTATCGCAGATCGCCCTGACGAAGGCCGCCTGCGACGACGTCTACGCCACTCCCGGCTACGAGGCCAGCATCGCGAACATGAAGCGGACTACCCTGCAGTCGGACAATGTCTTCAGGAATGACGGCGGTATCTACCAGCTGGCCACCATGATCGGATCGGCTTCGGCCGGCTACACCGCCGGGCTCAATGTGACCATCTAGACTCGGAACCATGCCTTCGCCTTCCGCTGCCGCCGCCTCCAGTGCCGTTGACCACATCCAGGACCTTGGCGCGTATGTCAGCGCATCGCCGTCGAGCTTTCACGCCGTCCACGAGGCCGCCCGCCGGCTGGATGAAGCCGGGTTCACCGGCCTGGACGAGCGTGAGCCCTGGGCCGGCGGGGCTGGTTCGTTCTACCTGGTCCGCGACGGCGCGCTGATCGCCTGGGTGGTCCCGGAAAATGCCGGGCCCACCACAGGGTTCAACCTCCTTGGCGCGCACACGGATTCCCCGTCCTTCAAGCTCAAGCCGCAGCCCACCACGGGAGCGTTCGGCTGGCTGCAGGCCGGGGTGGAGGTCTACGGCGGGCCGCTGCTCAACTCCTGGCTGGACCGCGAACTTCAGCTGGCGGGCCGGCTGGTCATGCTGGACGGCACCGAACACCTCACCGCCACCGGGCCCATGCTCCGCTTCCCGCAGCTGGCCATCCACCTTGACCGTGCCGTGAACGACGGCCTGACGCTGGACAAGCAGCGGCACATGAACCCTGTGTGGGGCCTGGGCGATCCCGCCGATGTTGACCTGCTGGCGGTTTTGGCATCGCATGTGCCTGGCGGCGCTTCTGTTGATCCGGCGCGGATTGGCGGGTACGACGTCGTTATTGCAGACACGCAGCCACCCGCGGTTTTCGGGGCCAACAGCGAGTTCTTCGCCTCCGGGCGCCTGGACAACCTTTCCGCGACGCACGCAGGGCTGGCGGCGCTGATCGCGCATTCTTCTGCTGCGTCTGGCGGCGCGGCCGGTGGGCCGATCGGCGGCGCCCCGATCGCCGTCCTCGCGGCGTTCGACCACGAGGAAATCGGCTCCAACTCCCGATCCGGCGCGTGCGGGCCCATCCTCGAAGACGTGCTCGTGCGCGTCTCCGACGGCCTCGGCGCAACGGTGAGCCAACGGCGGCAGGCGCTGGCGGCGTCGTTCTGCGTTTCCGCGGACGCCGGCCACGCCGTCCACCCCAACTACCCGGAGCGGCACGATCCGGCCAACCACCCGGTCCTGAACGGCGGCCCGCTGCTGAAGATCAACGCCAACCAGCGGTACGCGACCGACGCGCCGGGCGCGGCATTCTGGGCCAGACTGTGCGGGGAGGCGAAGGTGCCGTACCAGGAATTTGTGTCCAACAATGTGATGCCCTGCGGCTCCACCATTGGCCCGCTGACCGCCACGCGCCTGGGGATCCGGACGGTCGACGTCGGCGTGCCCCTACTCTCGATGCACTCCGCCCGCGAGCTCTGCGGCGTGGCGGACCCGCACCGGCTGGCAACGGTCACGGAGCTTTTCTTCCGGACGGCGGTGTAGGCAGGTTCTAGGTTGCCGGCTTCAGGGCCGTCCACCAGACGGCAACGGCCCGGGCTGCACTCATAGTCCACGTGGCCGTGCCGCTGGCTCCTGCTGTGGCCTGAACGTGGCCGGCCAATTCGGCTATCTGACCCAAAGACGGGATTGTCGATGGAGGCAGTTTTCTCCACTTGGAAATCAACCTGAAGTCCCTTATGCGCGCTAGCCCAGATACAGCGGTCAAATCCCTAAAATATGGGCGGAATGAGAACCCCTATACCTAATATTCGGACCGGCGGCCAAACCCCTGTACTTGGGTAGGAAGCGTATATCCGGCGCTCAAAAGTGAGTACCTGCCACTGGTGACAGGCGCCTCAGGCCAGCCATAGGCTCATCTTCACGGCCAGAGTCGAAGGCTAAATGAGAGCTGGGGCCAGAGACCAGACCCATGACCGGATGTAGCGCTAGTGCCGCGCCCGACTTCCGAGCCGAGTGCGGAGTTGACTAAATCCGCAAGCGTCATGAAGTGGTGA